>NZ_JALJRP010000018.1:0-119628 GCF_024519715.1 Pseudomonas sp. Pse35
GAAGCGAGCCGCTCTTGATCTTGATCTGCTTGTGATCTTGATCTCAGGCGCCCCGGTTAAACCACGCTGGCCGAACGCAGGCTTGAATCCGTGGGCCGCCGTCAGGCGGAACCCTAAGTAGCCGTTACCGCAGCAATGGATATGTACACAATCCAACCGTCTAGGCTGCCAGACCGCCTTCGCGAGCAAGCCCTCTCCCACAGTTTGATCACGGGGTGTCAGGGAGATAGGTGTCGGCTGTCAGGCCGTCTTCGCAGGCAAGCCAGCTCCCACAATTGGATCGTGGGGTGTCAGGGAGATAAGCGTCAACTGTCAGCCCCTCACGGGAGCAAGCTCCCTCGCCACAGGTACGGCGTCGCTGCAGATAACGGCTCCCACAGAGGTCTGCATTTTAATTCAAGGGCAAGTTGAAACAGTGCCAAATGGGAGGTTTCAGCCTACCTTGTAGGATCCTGCCACATCTTGCCGTTTGGTGATCGTGAAAGCGGCACGTATGATGCATCCCAAACTCCCGCAGATTAGAAGCCTATGTCCCTGATAGTTCTACTGCTTCTGCCTTTTATCGGCAGCTGTCTGGCGGCCTTGCTGCCGCATAACGCACGTAACACCGAATCGCTGTTGGCCGGCCTTGTGGCGCTGGTCGGTACTATTCAAGTCGCCCTGCTCTACCCTCAGATCGCCCACGGTGGCGTGATCCGCGAAGAATTCATGTGGTTGCCCAGCCTGGGGCTCAACTTCGTGTTGCGCATGGATGGGTTTGCCTGGCTGTTCTCGATGCTGGTGCTGGGCATCGGCACGCTGGTGTCGCTGTATGCGCGCTACTACATGTCGCCGGACGACCCGGTGCCGCGTTTCTTTGCATTTTTCCTGGCGTTCATGGGCGCCATGCTGGGTTTGGTGATCTCCGGCAACCTGATCCAGATCGTATTCTTCTGGGAACTGACCAGCCTGTTCTCGTTCCTGTTGATCGGCTATTGGCACCACCGCGCCGATGCGCGACGCGGGGCGTATATGGCGCTGATGGTCACTGGCGCGGGTGGGCTGTGCCTGTTGGCGGGAGTGATGCTGCTGGGGCATATCGTCGGCAGCTATGACCTGGACCAGGTGCTGGCGGCGGGCGATCAGATTCGCGCGCATTCGCTGTACCCGGTCATGCTCGCCCTGGTGCTGATCGGCGCCTTGAGCAAAAGCGCGCAGTTCCCCTTCCATTTCTGGCTGCCCCATGCCATGGCGGCGCCCACCCCGGTTTCGGCTTACCTGCACTCGGCGACGATGGTGAAGGCCGGCGTGTTCCTGCTGGCCCGCCTGTGGCCGTCGCTGTCCGGCAGCGAAGAATGGTTCTGGATCGTCGGCGGTGCCGGCGCCCTCACTCTCCTCCTCGGCGCTTACTGCGCCATGTTTCAAAACGATCTCAAGGGCCTGCTGGCCTATTCCACCATCAGCCACCTCGGGCTGATCACCCTGTTGCTGGGCCTCAACAGCCCACTGGCCGCAGTTGCCGCGGTATTCCACATTCTCAACCACGCCACCTTCAAGGCTTCGCTGTTCATGGCGGCGGGCATCATTGACCACGAAAGCGGCACGCGGGATATCCGCAAGCTCAGTGGGCTGGTGCGCCTGATCCCGTTTACCGCGACCCTGGCGATGGTCGCCAGCGCGTCCATGGCCGGGGTGCCGTTGCTCAATGGCTTCCTGTCCAAAGAGATGTTCTTTGCCGAAACCGTGTTTATCTCGTCGACCCAATGGGTGGAAATCGCCCTGCCGGTGATCGCGACCATTGCCGGTACATTCAGCGTGGCCTATGCCCTGCGTTTTACCGTGAACGTATTCTTCGGCCCGCCCGCCACCGACTTGCCGCACACGCCCCACGAGCCGCCGCGCTGGATGCGCGCACCCGTCGAGCTGTTGGTGTTCACCTGTCTGCTGGTGGGGATTTTCCCGGCCCAGGTGGTCGGCTCGATCCTCGCCGCTGCCGCCCTGCCGGTGGTGGGCGGTACGCTACCGGAATATAGCCTGGCGATCTGGCACGGCTGGAACGCGCCGATGATCATGAGCCTGGTGGCAATGACCGGCGGCGTGGTGCTGTACCTGATGCTGCGCAAGCAACTCAAGCGTGGCCGCTTCGAATACCCACCGCTGATCGGCTACTTCAACGGCAAGCGCGGTTTCGAGCGCTGCCTGGTGGTGATGATGCGCGGCGTGCGCCGCATCGAGAAACGCATCAGCACCAAGCGCCTGCAAACCCAGTTGTTCCTGTTGGTGCTGCTGGCAGTGATCGGCGCGATGATCCCGATGATCAACAGTGGCCTCAGCTGGGGCGACCGCCCGAAAATCCCGGGTTCCATCGTCTTCGTGACCCTGTGGTTGCTGGCGATTGCCTGCGCCCTCGGCGCCGCCTGGCAAGCCAAGTACCACCGGCTGGCGGCCCTGACCATGGTCAGCGTGTGCGGCCTGATGACCTGCGTCACCTTCGTGTGGTTCTCGGCGCCGGACCTGGCCCTCACCCAATTGGTGGTGGAAGTGGTCACCACCGTGCTGATCCTGCTCGGCCTGCGCTGGCTGCCAAGGCGGATCGAAGAGGTCTCACCCCTGCCCAGCTCGCTGCGCAAGGCGCGTATCCGCCGCCTGCGTGACTTGCTGCTCTCCACTGTGGTGGGCGGCGGCATGGCGCTGTTGTCCTACGCGATGCTGACCCGCCAGACGCCCAACGATATCTCCTCGTTCTACTTAAGCCGTGCCCTGCCCGAAGGCGGCGGCAGCAATGTGGTGAACGTGATGCTGGTGGACTTCCGTGGCTTCGACACCCTGGGCGAAATCACCGTACTGGGCGCTGTGGCCTTGACCGTGTACGCCTTGCTGCGCCGCTTCCGCCCGTCCAAGGAAAGCATGGAATTGCCACCCCAACAGCGCCAACTGGCGCCGGACGTGGCCACCGACCTGGTCAACCCGCGCCAGGCCAGCGACACCGCCCTGGGCTTTATGATGGTGCCGGCGGTGCTGGTGCGCCTGTTGCTGCCGATAGCGCTGGTGGTGTCGTTTTATCTGTTCATGCGCGGCCACAACCAACCTGGGGGCGGCTTCGTCGCCGGGCTGGTGATGTCGGTGGCGTTTATCCTGCAATACATGGTCGCCGGTACCCAGTGGGTCGAGGCGCAGATGAGCCTGCGGCCCATGCGCTGGATGGGCTTCGGCCTGCTGTCGGCCACCTTGACCGGGCTGGGCGCGCTGTTCGCCGGGTACCCGTTCCTCACTACGCATACCTGGCATTTCAGCCTGCCGTTACTGGGCGATATTCATATCGCCAGTGCGCTGTTCTTTGACGTCGGCGTGTACGCCATGGTCGTGGGCTCGACCCTGTTGATGCTCACCGCCCTCGGCCACCAGTCGGTGCGCGCGCATAAACCGAGCAACCAGCCCAAAGTGGTTGCTGCAACCGAAGGAGCCGCCTGATGGAAGAAGTCATCGCAATAGCCATTGGGGTCCTGGCGGCCTCCGGCGTCTGGTTGATCCTGCGGCCACGGACGTTCCAGGTGGTCATGGGTTTGTGCCTGCTGTCCTACGGGGTCAACCTGTTCATCTTCAGCATGGGCAGCCTGTTTATCGGCAAGGAGCCGATCATCAAGGACGGCGTGCCCCAAGACCTGCTCAACTACACCGATCCACTGCCTCAGGCCCTGGTGCTCACGGCCATCGTGATCAGCTTCGCCATGACCGCGTTGTTCCTGGTGGTGCTGCTGGCATCCCGGGGCCTCACCGGCACTGACCATGTAGACGGCCGGGAGCCCAAGGAATGACGTGGATGAATCAACTGATCGTCGCGCCGATCCTGCTGCCGCTGCTCACCGCCGGGCTGATGCTGATGCTGGGCGAGAAACGCCGCCCACTCAAAGCCCAGATCAATCTGTGCTCCAGCATCGCCGGACTGGGCGTTGCCGTGCTGCTGTTGTACTGGACGCAACAAGGCGGCCCCGGCTCGATTGGTGTGTATCTGCCGGGCAACTGGCAGGTGCCGTTCGGCATCGTCCTGGTGGTGGACCAACTGTCGGCGATGATGCTGGTGCTGACCGGGGTTATCGGCGTCAGCGCGCTGCTGTTCGCCATGGCCCGCTGGGACCGTGCGGGCACCAGCTTCCATGCCCTGTTCCAGATCCAACTGATGGGGCTGTATGGCGCCTTCCTCACCGCCGACCTGTTCAACCTGTTCGTGTTCTTCGAAGTGCTGCTGGCCGCCTCCTACGGCCTGATGCTGCACGGTTCCGGCCGTGCGCGGGTGTCGTCGGGGCTGCATTACATTGCGATCAACCTGCTGGCGTCGTCGCTGTTCCTGATTGGCGCGGCGATGATCTACGGCGTCACCGGCACGCTGAACTTTGCCGACCTGGCGTTGAAGATCCCGCTGGTGCCGGAGGCTGATCGCGGCCTGTTGCATGCTGGTGCAGCGATCCTGGCTACGGCGTTCCTGGCCAAGGCCGGCATGTGGCCGCTGAACTTCTGGCTGGCACCCGCCTATTCCTCCGCCAGCGCGCCGGTGGCGGCAATGTTCGCGATCATGACCAAGGTCGGCGTGTACACCGTGCTGCGCCTGTGGACCCTGCTGTTCTCCGGCCAGGCCGGGGCTTCGGCACTGTTTGGCGGCGATTGGCTGGTGTATGGCGGCATGGCGACCATCATTTGCGCGGCACTGGCGATGGTGGCGGCGCAGCGCCTGGAGCGCATGGCCAGCCTGAGTATCCTGGTGTCGGCGGGTATCCTGCTGTCAGCGGTAGGGTTTGCCCAGCCGAGCCTGACCGCGGGGGCGCTGTTCTATCTGGTCAGTTCTACCCTGGCACTGAGTGCGCTGTTTTTGCTGGCGGAGTTGATCGAGCGTTCGCGTTCGGCCAACGACCTGCCGCTGGATGAAGAAATTGATGCGCTGCCCAAAGCCATGGAATCGCTGCATCCGCGCCCGGGTGTGAACCTGGACGATGAGCAAAAAGCGGTGATCGGCCAGGTCATCCCTTGGACCATGGCCTTCCTGGGCCTGAGCTTTATCGCCTGCGCGCTGCTGATTATCGGCATGCCGCCGCTGTCCGGGTTTATCGGCAAGCTCAGCCTGTTGAGCGCGCTGATCAACCCACTGGGCTTGGGCAACGCCGTGGACGAGTCCATCCGCCCGGCGGCCTGGGGCCTGGTGGCGCTGCTGATTCTCTCTGGCCTGGCCTCGCTCATCGCTTTCGCCCGCCTCGGCATCCAGCGCTTCTGGACCCCGGAAGAACGCCCATCACCGCTGCTGCGCCGCTACGAGTGTGTGCCGATCTTCCTGCTGCTGGGGTTGAGCATCGCGCTGACCTTCAAGGCCGAGGCGCTGATGCGCTACACCCAGGCCACTGCCGAAAGCCTGAACAACCCGGAACACTACGTGATGGCAGTGCTCGCGACCCGGCCAGTGCCGAGCCCTGAAGCCAAGGCCGCCGCCCTGGAGGTGCAGCCATGAAGCGTCTGTTCCCGGCTCCCTGGCTGTCGTTGGCGTTGTGGGTATTGTGGCTGGTGCTGAACTTGTCGATCAGCCCCGGCAACCTGCTGCTGGGCGCACTGTTGGGCTTTCTTGCGCCGCTGATGATGGCGCCGCTGCGCCCGCTGCCGATCCGCATCCGCCGCCCTGGGGTGATCATCCGCCTGTTTTTCCGGGTCGGCCTCGATGTGATCATCTCCAACCTGCACGTGGCATGGGGCGTACTCACCTGCGGCTCCCGCCCACCGCGCTCGCGCTTTATCAAGATCCCCCTGGACCTGCGCGACGCCAACGGCCTGGCTGTGCTGGCGATGATCACCAGCGTGACCCCCGGCACCGTCTGGTCGGAGCTGGCCCTGGACCGCAGCATCCTGCTGCTGCACGTTTTCGACCTGGATGACGAAGCCTCGTTTATCCAGCAATTCAAGCAAGCCTACGAACGGCCCCTGATGGAGATCTTCGAATGAGCGCCCTGCTCGCCAATGCGATCCTGTTCAGCCTGTTCCTGTTCTCCCTGGCCATGGTGCTGACCCTGGTGCGCCTGTTCAAAGGCCCCTCGGCCCAGGACCGGGTACTGGCGCTGGACTACCTGTACATCCTGGCGATGCTGATGATGCTGACCCTGGGTATTCGCTATGCCAGCGACACTTACTTTGAAGCGGCGCTATTGATCGCGCTGTTCGGCTTCGTCGGCTCGTTCGCCCTGGCCAAATTCCTGCTGCGTGGCGAGGTGATTGAATGATGCCGTTATGGGTTGAAATTATCGTGGCGGCGTTGCTGTTGCTCAGCGGCCTGTTTGCCTTGATTGGCGCGATTGGCTTGCTGCGAATGAAAGAATTTTTCCAACGCATGCACCCGCCAGCACTAGCCTCGACGTTGGGGGCGTGGAGCGTGGCGTTGGCGTCAATCATCTACTTTTCGGTGCTCAAGTCCGGGCCGGTATTGCATGGCTGGTTGATTCCGATTTTGCTCGCGATCACCGTGCCGGTCACCACACTGCTGCTGGCGCGAACCGCGCTGTTCCGCAAACGCATGGCCGGTGATGACGTGCCCGCCGAAGTCAGCAGCCGCCGCTGACTCTTCAGGCGAATTCAGTAAAAATGTGGGAGCTGGCTTGCCTGCGATAGCGGTTTATCAGTTACAGCATCATTGACTGAAACTGCGCTATCGCAGGCAAGCCAGCTCCCACCATTTGGTTTGGCGCCAGGCAAAAGAGCGGATACGCGCCGCCAATTGCGCCAGCTCAGCATCATCGGCCCGCACCAAGTCGAAATCCCAGACAAAAATCGAATAATCCTACATCCTACTCGCACGATAAAAGGCGAAACATCCGATATTTCCTATTTACATTCTTTTGTATGTTTATGGCGAATAAATCAGGATGCCAACGTCCATGGCTAACCACGGCTACATGTCCATTAACGGAAAATCTCAAGGCCTGATCTCGGCTGGTTGCTCAACCCAAGACTCCATCGGCAACAAGTGCCAGGAGGGGCACCGAGACGAAATCATGGTGATGTCCTTCAATCACAATATGCTCAACACCGGCAATGTCAGAGCTTCCACTCACGGCCCGGTGGTCATCACAAAAAACATTGATAAATCCTCGCCCTTGTTGGCCGTGGCGTTATCCAACAGAGAAGAACTGAACTGCGTCATCAACTTCTATCGAATTTCACAGTTTGGTCGGCACGAAAAATACTACACCGTCGATATAAGGGGCTGCATCATTGCCAGCCTGACCGTGGACGTTCCCCATTCCGTACTCCTGAATGATGTAGACGCACAAGAACATCTGTCGATTCGTTATCGGGAAATTATCTGGACACATCACATCGCGGGGACCAGCGGCTATGGCTCATGGGAAACCGGGCGATGAAATCAAAGAACAAAAATCAAACACCGAGCTTTTATGACTTATGGGTCGTCAGCCAAGCCGCAGGCAACCTGACCAGCCAGGCTTGCACAATCAGCGCTCGTCATCTGCAGGACGGTGTGACTCGCTCGATATTCAATCGGGAAGTGGCCTATTACGCTCGCAGTATTGTTAACGATGTGGAGCAGGGAAAAAAGACCGTCGCAGAGGGGCTGATCGAGATAAAAAAAGAGCAGCGTAGTTTGCTGGATCAGTCAATAGCAATTGGGAGAAATGGAATTGGAGCCGTTGCAGGCGCGCTTCAAATAGCTACTGGTGCCGGAATTTGCTACGCATCGGTGGGTACCCTGTGCCTCGTCGCAGGAGTGCCATTAATGGCACATGGCGCTAATAATTTATATGAAGGTGGACACAACCTAGTAACAGGTAGATCCGATACCGTCGGTCCGGTTCGTACAGCATATCAATCAGTTGCATCCGCCGTCGGTCACGGAGAGCGGGAAGCAAACATGGCCTACGGCGCCGTTGATATTAGCCTATCTATCTACAGCACTGTAAGACATATATACAAACCAGATGCTTGGCGTTTATTTAGGTATTTGGATTCAGACCGGATACGAGCCTATAAAACCATGACACCAACTTCGCTGACAGCGGAGGCCGCAACAGATGCAATCACATTAAAGCAACTACATGAAGAGTCTAAAAAGTGATTATTATGGCTTTTCTAATACTCTCGCCACTGGGGCTGTTATTCGCTTACTGGCTTAGAGTTATCTTCTCCGGCAAAGGACTTGGATATACAAAAATCTATATCTGCTTAGCAGTCAATATTTTCTTTATGATGACACATATGGAAATCGCTCAATTTGACAAATACTTATACTTCGGTACTCATCCAGAAGTCATCGAAAACTATCCAATCATTGGCTGGATCGCACTAGCGTTCTTCATACTGCATGCACTCGCACTCCCAGTTAAACGCGACTTGAACTGGTGGTGGAAACGCTAAGTGACATCGCTATTTTTTGTAAAAAAACGCCCCGAACCAGTCAGGGCGTTTTTCATTCAGCGTGCAGCTATCAACGGTCAGTCAGCCAACCGCCACGTCGTCCCACCCTTGCCGTCTTCCAACACCACACCCATCGCGGTCAGTTGGTCGCGGATACGGTCGGATTCCGCCCAGTCTTTATTGGTGCGAGCCGCCAGACGCGCCTGGATCAGTGCATCTACCTCAGCGGCATCCACACGCCCTTCAGCGCCGGCTTGCAGGAAGTCATCGGCCTCCATCTGCAACACGCCCAGCACGCTGGCCAGTTCTTTCAGACGCGCCGCCAGGCCCGCCGCTGCGTCGATATCGGTCTCGCGCAAGCGGTTGATCTCGCGCACCATCTCGAACAGCACGGCGCAGGCTTCCGGGGTACCGAAGTCGTCGTTCATCACTTCGGTGAAGCGTGCCACGAAGGCTTCGCCGCCTGCCGGCGCCACCGCAGGCAAACCTTTCAACGCGTGGTAGAAACGCTCCAGGGCGCCCTTGGCGTCCTTGAGGTTGTCTTCCGAGTAGTTGATGGCGCTGCGGTAGTGGCTGGACACCAGCAGGTAACGCACCACTTCCGGGTGGTACTTTTCCAGCACGTCGCGGATGGTGAAGAAGTTGTTCAAGGACTTGGACATCTTCTCGCCATTGATGCGGATCATGCCGCAGTGCATCCAGGCGTTGGCGTAGGTCTTGCCTGTGGCGGCTTCGCTCTGGGCGATTTCGTTTTCGTGGTGCGGGAACTCAAGGTCGCTGCCGCCGCCATGAATGTCGAAGGTCTCGCCCAGGCAGCAGGTGGACATCACCGAGCATTCGATGTGCCAGCCCGGACGCCCGGCGCCCCACGGCGACTCCCAGCTCGGCTCGCCCGGCTTTGTACCTTTCCACAGTACGAAGTCGAGCGGGTCCTGCTTGGCTTCGTCGACTTCGATCCGCGCGCCGATGCGCAGGTCTTCGATCTTTTTGCGCGACAGCTTGCCGTAGCCCATGAACTTGGCGACGCGGTAGTACACGTCGCCGTTGCCTGGGGCGTAGGCGTAGCCCTTGTCGATCAGGGTCTGGATCATCGCGTGCATGCCAGGGATGTGGTCCGTGGCACGCGGTTCCATGTCCGGCTTGAGGATGTTGAGGCGCGCCTCGTCCTCGTGCATGGCGGCGATCATGCGCTCGGTCAGCGCGTCGAACGACTCGCCGTTTTCGTTGGCACGGTTGATGATCTTGTCGTCGATGTCGGTGATGTTGCGCACGTACGTCAAGTCATAGCCGCTGAAACGCAACCAGCGGGTCACCAGGTCGAAGGCAACCATGCTGCGGCCGTGGCCGATGTGGCAGTAGTCGTACACGGTCATGCCGCACACGTACATGCGCACCTTGTTGCCGTCCAGCGGCTTGAAGACTTCTTTGGTCTTGCTGAGCGTGTTGTAGATCGTTAGCACGATGTTTCCCTTAAATCACTGGCCCCACGAATCTCGCAAGGTCACGGTACGGTTGAATACCGGAGCGCCTGGTTTCGAGTCCTTGATATCCGCGCAGAAGTAGCCTTCGCGCTCGAACTGGAAACGGTCTTCCGGCTGTGCGTCGCCAAGCGATGGCTCGGCACGACAACCTGTGAGCACTTGCAGGGAATCAGGGTTGATGTTGTCGAGGAAACTCGCGCTGTCTTCAGCCTTCTCAGGGTTTGGCGAGCGGAACAGACGATCGTACAGGCGCACTTCGCATTCGATGCTGGCAGCGGCCGGCACCCAGTGGACCACACCCTTGACCTTGCGGCCTTCAGGGTTCTTGCCCAGGGTGTCCGGATCGTACGAGCAGCGCAGCTCGACGATGTTGCCGTCGGCGTCCTTGATCGCTTCGTCCGCACGAATCACGTAACTGCCGCGCAGGCGCACTTCGCCGTTCGGCTCCAGGCGCTTGTAGCCTTTTGGCGGCTCTTCCATGAAGTCGTCACGGTCGATGTAGATCTCGCGGGCGAATGGCAACTTGCGCACGCCCAGCTCTTCTTTCTGCGGATGACGCGGCAGTTCGAGGTTCTCGACCTGGCCTTCCGGGTAGTTGGTAATCACGACTTTCAACGGGCGCAGCACGCACATGGCGCGCGGGGCGTTGGCGTCGAGGTCCTGACGGATGCTGAATTCGAGCATGCCGAAATCGACCACGCCGTCGGAGCGGTTGGTGCCGACCATATCGCAGAAGTTGCGGATCGACGCCGGGGTGTAGCCACGGCGGCGGAAGCCCGACAGCGTGGACATGCGCGGGTCGTCCCAGCCATGCACGTGTTTTTCATCGACCAGTTGCTTGAGCTTGCGCTTGCTGGTGATGGTGTAGTTCAGGTTCAGGCGGCTGAACTCGTACTGACGTGGGTGCGCCGGGACCGGCAGGCTGTCCAGGAACCACTCGTACAGCGGGCGATGGCTCTCGAACTCCAGGGTGCAGATGGAATGGGTGATGCCTTCGATGGCGTCCGACTGACCGTGGGTGAAGTCGTAGTTGGGGTAGATGCACCACTTGTCACCGGTCTGGTGGTGATGGGCATGGCGGATGCGGTACATGATCGGGTCGCGCAGGTTCATGTTCGGCGAGGCCATGTCGATCTTGGCGCGCAGCACGCGGGCGCCGTCCGGGAATTCGCCGGCGCGCATACGGTTGAACCAGTCCAGGTTCTCTTCCACCGAACGGTCGCGGAACGGGCTGTTCTTGCCCGGCTCGGTCAGCGTGCCACGGTACTCCTTGGCCTGCTCGGGGGTCAGGTCGTCCACATAGGCCTTGCCGGCCTTGATCAGCTCGACAGCCCAGTCGAACAACTGGTCGAAATACTTGGAGGCATAGCGCACTTCACCGGACCATTCGAAGCCCAGCCACTTGATGTCGCTTTCGATGGCGTCGATGTATTCCTGGTCTTCCTTGGCCGGGTTGGTGTCGTCGAAACGCAGGTGCGTGACGCCACCGAACTCCTGGGCCAGGCCGAAGTTCACACAGATCGACTTGGCGTGGCCGATGTGCAGGTAGCCGTTGGGCTCAGGTGGGAAACGGGTGACGATCTGCGTGTGCTTGCCCGAATCCAGGTCCGCCTGGATGATCGGGCGCAGGAAATTGACCGGGACGGCAGGTCCGGCCTTGGTATTCGAGGTAGGGTCGACAGTGGGCTTGCTCATAGGATCCTTGAACAGACAGGTGCGTGGCCAGGTGGGGCCAGATAAAACAAAGGGCTCATAATAGCCGAAGCAGTCAAGACACATACAGAGCGCGGCCAATTAATTGCCCGGGCGGTAAAAAACCACCTCGAAATTCCCGCAGGGCACGCTAAACTGCGCGCCTTGGCCGTCGTTTAGCCAGACAGGTAAGGTGCCCAGGCGCCCACACCCACGAATTCCCTGAAAAGAGTAGCGAACATGACTCAAGTCAAACTGACCACCAACCACGGTGACATCGTTATCGAGCTGAACGCCGAGAAAGCGCCGATCACCGTCGCCAACTTCATCGAATACGTCAAAGCCGGCCACTACGAAAACACTGTTTTCCACCGTGTCATCGGTAACTTCATGATCCAGGGCGGCGGTTTCGAGCCGGGCATGAAAGAGAAGAAAGACAAGCGTCCAAGCATCCAGAACGAAGCGGACAACGGCCTTTCCAACGACAAGTACACCGTCGCCATGGCCCGTACCATGGAGCCGCATTCGGCCTCCGCGCAGTTCTTCATCAACGTCGCCGACAACGCCTTCCTGAACCACAGCGGCAAGAACGTGCAGGGTTGGGGCTACGCGGTGTTCGGTAAAGTCACCGAAGGCACTGACGTTGTCGACAAGATCAAAGGCGTATCGACCACCTCCAAGGCCGGTCACCAGGACGTTCCAGCCGAAGACGTGATCGTCGAGAAAGCCGAGATCGTTGGGTGATATTGCTGATTTCAGATTTGCATCTGGAAGAGGAGCGCCCGGACATCACCCGGGCGTTTCTGGATCTGCTCCACGGCCGCGCCCGTGGCGCCCAGGCGTTGTACATTCTGGGGGACTTCTTCGAAGCCTGGATTGGCGACGATGGCATGACCCCCTTCCAGCGTTCCATCTGCGCGGCTCTGCGTGAGCTGAGCGACAGCGGCACCCCGATTTTCATCATGCACGGCAACCGTGATTTCCTGATCGGCAAGGCGTTCTGCAAAGCGGCAGGCGCTACCTTGCTCAAGGACCCGACGGTCGTGCAGTTGTATGGCGAGCCAGTGCTGTTGATGCACGGCGACAGCCTCTGCACCCGCGACCTCGGCTATATGAAGCTGCGGCGCATCCTGCGTAACCCGGTTGTACTGTTTATCCTGCGCCACCTGCCCTTGGGCACCCGCCACAAACTGGCGCGCAAGTTGCGCAGTGAGAGCAGCGCTCAAGTGCGCATGAAGGCCAACGACATTGTCGATGTCACCCCTGAAGAAGTGCCACGGGTGATGCAGCAGTTCGGCGTGCGCACCCTGGTCCACGGCCATACCCACCGCCCCGCCATCCATAAGTTGCAGATCGGCGACCAGGCGGCCAAGCGCATTGTGCTGGGGGACTGGGACAAGCAAGGGTGGGCGCTGCAGGTGGATGAGCAAGGATTTCAGCTGGCGGCGTTTGACTTCGTCAACCCGCAGTTGGCGTTGCCTGGCGCCTGAACCTCTGACACAACACCGTTCAACCTGTGGGAGCTGGCTTGCCTGCGATGCAGACACCTCGGTGTATCAGATGCACCGAGGTGATGCTATCGCAGGCAAGCCAGCTCCCACACAAGCCAGCTCCCACAGGGACCGCGCTGACCTTACAATCAGTGCCCCGAAGCCGCAGGCCCGGCCTTCGCCGTGAACGGTGGCTTGGCCAGCCACACCAACAACATCAAGCCCATGAACATCCACCCCAGCAACGTGAAGTAATCCACGGTGGACATCATGTACGCCTGGCTGGTGAGAATCTGGTCCAGTTGGGTATAGGCCTTCTGCCCTGCCCCACCCAGCGCCTGCAACGCATCGCGGGTGGTCGAGTCGTAGACGGTCATGTTCTCGCTCATGTAGGCATGGTGCTGGTCGGCCCGGCGGATCCAGATCCAGGTTGTCAGCGAGGCCGCGAAGCTGCCGCCCAAGGTGCGCAGGAAGGTCGCAAGCCCCGCGCCGTCGGCAATCTGGTGCGGCGGCAGGTCGGACATGAGGATGCTCAAGGTCGGCATGAAGAACAGCGCCACGCCGATACCCATGAACAGCTGCACCATGGCGATGTGGGTGAAGTCCACTTCGTTGGTGAAGCCGGCGCGCATAAAGCAGCTCAAGCCAATCGCCAGGAACGCCAGGCCCGCCAGCAGGCGCAGGTCGAACTTGTGCGCGTACTTGCCCACGAACGGCGACATCAGCACCGGCAAAATGCCGATGGGCGCCACTGCCAGCCCGGCCCAGGTGGCGGTGTAGCCCATCTGGGTTTGCAGCCACTGCGGCAGGATCAGGTTGATGCCGAAAAAGCCCGCATAACCCAGGATCAACACGATGGTGCCGATCCGGAAGTTACGGTGCGCGAACAGCCGCAGGTTGACCACCGGGTGCTTGTCGGTCATCTCCCAGATCACGAACACCGCCAGGGCAATCACCGAAATGGCCGCACCAATGATGATGAAGTTGGACTCGAACCAGTCCAGGTCATTGCCCTTGTCGAGGATGATCTGCAAGGCGCCCACACCGACGATCAGGCTCAGCAGCCCAACGTAATCCATCGGCTGATAACTGGTGACCACCGGACGCTTCTTCAACTGCGAACGCACCACCATCACCGCAAAGATACCGATGGGCACGTTGATGAAAAAGATCCACGGCCAACTGTAGCTGTCGGTGATCCAGCCGCCGAGGATGGGCCCGGCAATCGGCGCGACCACCGTGACCATCGCCAATAACGCCAGGGCCATGCCGCGCTTGGCCGGCGGGTAGACTGCAATCAACAAGGTCTGGGTCATCGGATATAACGGCCCGGCGACCAAGCCTTGCAGCACCCGAAAGCCGATCAGCTCAGGCATCGAGGTAGAGATACCGCACAGGAACGACGCCAGCACGAACAGCAGGGTCGCCCACAAGAACAGCTTCACCTCGCCAAAGCGCCGGCTCAACCAACCGGTGAGCGGCAAGGCGATGGCGTTGCTCACCGCAAACGAAGTGATCACCCAGGTGCCCTGCTCCGAACTCACCCCCAGGTTGCCGGAGATAGTCGGCAACGCCACGTTGGCGATGGTGGTGTCGAGCACCTGCATGAAGGTCGCCAGCGACAGGCCAATAGTGGCCATCAACAGGCTGGGTGGCGTGAACGAGGCGTTATTGCTCATCAGCGTTGCGCAGCCTTGGGAGCGGCGACGCTGTTGTCATGGATCAACTGGTTGATCATGGCATCGGCCTCGGCCAATTGGCGGTCATACACGTTGGTGGTGAACGAGGCTTTTTGCGGCGCCTGTTGCGCCAGCACCGGGCCGCTCTGGTCGTGCAGGTCTACGTTGACCACGGTGCTCAAGCCCACGCGCAGCGGGTGTTTGGCCAGCTCTTCGGCGTTGATATGGATGCGCACCGGTACCCGCTGCACGATCTTGATCCAGTTGCCGGTGGCGTTCTGTGCAGGCAACAAGGCGAACGCGCTGCCGGTGCCGGCGCCGAGGCTGTCGACGGTGCCGCTGTACTTGACGTCGCTGCCGTAGATGTCCGACTCGATATCCACCGGCTGGCCGATGCGCATATCCCGCAGTTGGGTTTCCTTGAAGTTGGCGTCGATCCACAGCTGGTCCAGCGGGATCACCGCCATCAGCGCGGTGCCCGGTTGGACGCGCTGGCCCAGTTGCACGGTGCGCTTGGCCACATAGCCGGTGACCGGCGCGATCAAGGTGCTACGCGCATTGGTCAGGTACGCCTGGCGCAGTTGCGCGGCGGCCGCTTGCACATCGGGGTGGGACGAAATCACCGTGTCATCCACCAGGGCATTGGTGGTTTTCAGTTGTTGCTCAAGGTTGGTCAAGGCGTTCTTGGCAGCGGTCAGGCTGTCGCGAGCGTGGGACAGTTCTTCCTGGGAAATCGCGCCGCCCTGGGCCAGGGTCTTGCGGCGGTTGTAGTTGTCCTGGGCCGTCTGTACATCGGCCTTCTGCGCATTGACCTGGGCTTTCATGCCATCGACGTTGCTGTACAGGCCGCGTACTTGGCGCACGGTGCGGGCCAGGTTGGCCTGGGCACTCTGCAGGCCGACGGCGGCGTCGTTGGGGTCGAAGTTGATCAGCACCTGGCCTTCATGCACCAGGTCGCCATCGTCGGCGCCAATGCTGACCACGGTGCCGGTGACCAGCGGGGTGATTTCCACCACGTTGCCGTTCACATAGGCGTCGTCGGTGCTTTCATTGAAGCGCCCGTAGAACTCATACCAGGCCCACACGCCCACCACACTCAGGATGACGATCAGCGCCAGGCCGATCAGCATCACTTTGCGTTTGCGGGGGTTGGTGTCTTTGGGTTGTTCGGTTGCGTTGTTGCTGTCGGCAGTGGCCATGACAAATACCTCAAATTATTCCGTGCGTGTAGCTGGGGTGGTCGCGGCCACGCTGTTGGCGTGGTACCCGCCACCCAGGGCCTGCATCAATTGAATCGACAGGTCGATCTGCGCCGCATTCAGGGTGGCCAGCTGACGCTGGGCCTGCAGCAATTGCTGCTCGATGCTGAGCACATCCAGGTAGTTACCGATGCCTGAGCTGTAGCGTTGCACCCCGGTGTCGTAGGACTGCTGGGCGATGTCGGCGGCATGTTGCTGGGCCTGGATCTGCCGCCCGGTGTCGCGCAGTTGGGACAGGCTGTTGCCGATATCGCCCAAGGCTTGCACCAGGGTTTTGTTGTACTGGGCCACGGCCAGGTCGTAGTCGGCATCGCGAGCATCGAGGTCGGCGCGCAGACGGCCGCCGTCAAAGATCGGCAGCGAAATCGTCGGAGCAATGTTGAAGAAGCGGCTGGCCGAACCGAACATCGCATCGCCCAGCAACGACTCGGCACCGGCGCTCGCGCTCAGGTTGAGGTTGGGGTAGAAGCGGGTCTTGCTGGCAGCGATGTTCTTGCTCGCGGCCTCTACGCGCCAACGTGCGGCGACCAGGTCCGGGCGACGGCCAAGCAACTCGGCAGGCAACACCGCCGGCACGGCCACGGCGCTGGGTTTGAGCACCGCTGGGCGCGCCAACTCGTCACCGCGGTCCGGGCCTTTGCCGAGCAACACAGCCAACGCGATCTTGGCGCTTTGCAGTTGTTTTTCCGCGTCAATCAGTTGCGACTGAGAGCTGGCTTCCAGGCTCTCGGTCTGCTGGAACTGGTACTCGCTGTCGATACCGGAACTCAGGCGGCGCTTGCTCAGGTCGAGCATCTGGCGGGTACGCTTGAGGTCATCCACGGCCAGGTCACGCACGATATGGGCCTGGCCCAGGTCGCTGTAGGCCTTGGCCACGTTCGCGGCCAGTGTCAGGCGCGCGGCCTGCTGGTCGACTTCGGCAGCACGGGCCTCGCCCAACGCCGCTTCCCAGGCGGCGCGCTGGCCGCCCCACAGGTCGAAGTTGTAATTGAAGCTGGCGCCGATGTTGCGCACCGTCGAATAGGCATCGCCCTGCCCGCGTGGGTCCTGGTCCTTGGCCAGGCGCGAACGGCTCACGCCGGCGCTGGCATCCAGGGTCGGCATACGGGCGGCGTTGGCGGCATAGGCCGCCGCTTCGGCCTGGTGGGCGCGGGCGTCGGCGACTTGCATGTCGGGGCTGTTCTGCAGGGCTTCCTGGATCAGGCCGTCAAGCTGTGGGTCGCCCAGGCTTTTCCACCAGTCGGCGGCCGGCCAGGCGGCGCTCGACAGCGTCACGCCGCTGAGGGATTTACCGGTGTGCAAGGTATTGGCGTCGAGGCGCTGGCCCTGGGTGTCGAGGCCGCTGTAATTGGCGCAACCGGCCAACGTCATCGCCGCCAGCACCAGGCTGAATGCGCGTGTGTTCATGATCTACCTACCCGCTGGATCGTGATGGGGTCACCCGCAGCGATCAGCATTTTCTTCAGGATCCGCTCCAGGGTTTCCAGCTCGCCCGGCTCAAGCACACCGGCCAACTGGTTGAGAGCCTTGGCGCCGATGTGCGGCAGCATGTCCGCCAGGCGCTGGCCCTCGGCGGTCAGCACCAACTGCACCTGGCGCCGGTCCAGCTCGGAACGCTTGCGGCTGAGCAGGTCTTTTTGCTCCAGACGGTCGAGCATGCGCGTCATCGAACCGCTATCCAGGGATAGGTTGCGGCACAGCTCCGCCGGGGTATCGACGCCGAACTGGGCCATGATGATCAACACCTTGAACTGCGCGGCGGTGATGCCGTGGGGTTCCATATGGGTGTCGATGATGCGGTCCTTGAGGATCGCGGCGCGGCCCAGCAACAGCCCGAGGTGGCAGTTGTGGAAGTTGTCAGGGGTGAAGTGAGGCATCGAAAGTCACCTTATTACTGCCTAGGCAGTGAATGTGTGACGAGATGTTACTGCTTAGGCAGCGAATGTCAAATGGAATAATTAGGTTGCTTGGTAGTTGAGTAACTTAGAGCCTTGGACAGCAATCAAATCAGCGAGAGTCCAGTTAAGGCTTTTTGTAGGAGCGAGCTTGCTCGCGAAAAAACTCACGGGCACCGCGTGCATTCAGGATGCACGCGTTATCGTTGACGTTTTTCGCGAGCAAGCTCGCTCCTACATTTTTTGATCGGGCAAGGTTTAGAAATCGCGCTTGTAGAAGATATCCAGGGAACTCGCTACGCCCGTGGCCACTTCCAAGTACACCTTCTTGCTCAGCAGGTAGCGCAAGGCAATGGTGTTAGCCGGCTCGAACACCCCTACCCCATAACGCAAGCTGAGCTTCTCGTTGATCTTGCCGCTGGCCACCACGGCGGTGCTGTTACCCGTACCCTGGGTGTCCAGATCAAAATCCTGAATCCCCAGCTTATTGGCAATATCCGAAGTCACGCCAGCGCTGCCCATCAAGCCCAGGCCCAGGGCGGCTTCGGCGAGCATGTTGTTGTCTTCGCCAGTGTTGGTGCGCGAACGGCCCAGCACCAGGTATGACAACGCATCTTCCTGGGCCATGGCCGGCTCGGAAAAGATCTGCGTGGTGGGTTGTTCGGCGCTGCCGCTCAGGCGGATACCTGCGGTGACCGTGCGGCTGGATTCGGTAACGATGCGCACCGCTTCGATATCCAGGAACGGCTGGTCCAAGGGCCCCGCGAACAACAGGCGTGCGCGGCGCACATTGAGGCGCTGGCCGTAGGCACGGTAGCGGCCGTCGTTGAGCCACAGCTCACCACGGGTGTCCATGTTGTCGCCGATATGCACATGGCCCTGAACCTTGGCGGTGAGGCCGAAGCCGGCGAAGTTGAGCTGGTCCTCACCCACTTCCACGTCGATATCCATGGCCATGGCCATCGGCGCTTTGCCCTCTTCGGTCTGGCTGCCGATGATCACGGTGTCGTCGGACACCTTGACCGTCGAAGGCGGCAGTTCGCGCACGGTGATGTCGCCACGGGGGATGTGGACTTTACCGGCAATCGCCAGTTTGTCGTCCTTGAGGCTGATCTTCAGGTCGGGGGCCACTTCCAGCTTGGCGTAGGGCTCCACGGTGACCGGCAGTTGCGAGCCTTTGAGGCTGAGGTCGACCACCAGGGCACGGCCCCAGTCGATCTGCCCCGTGAGGCTGCCCTGCCCGGCCTTGCCGCTGCGCCAGCCACCGTTGAGCTGCACGCTTTCACCGGCGATCTGCGCCTGCAGGTTCAGGCCCTCGAGGCTGATGGGCAACTCCGGCCCGGAGACTTCACCGTCCACCAGGTTCAAGTTGCCGTTGACCTGCGGCGTGAGCAACCCGCCGGAGATGCGGCCGCTGCCGTTGAGCTTGCCGGTGAGTTTTTCAACCATTGGCACAAAGGGCCGCGCCACGGCGAGGTCCAGGCCAGTAAGGCTGAAGTTGCCGGTGATTGGCTTGTTGTTTGGCAGCGGGTTGATCTGCGCCTGCAACAGCAACTCGCCGAGCTTGCCGCCATGAAAGTTGAGCTGAGTGTCGATGCGCTTGGGATTGAGGGTGGTTTCCAGCTTCAGGGTGTCGTAGGGGAAATCCAGCCACTGGCCCTTGTCGCGCACGCGCAGGGTGCCGCCACTGGCGTCCACCGCGACCACACCTTTTGGGCCGCTCTGGGGCAGGTCCAGTTGCACATCGGCGTTGAGCCTGCCCTGCCAGGCGAAGTCTTTGGGCAAGAACCCCGCGAGGCTGTCGAGGGGGAATTGCTTGAGGTGGTAACGCAACTTCGGCTCGGGCATCAGGCGCTGGTCTTCCCCACACAGGCTGGCGCCACCGGAGACCCAGCAGTGCGCACCGAAGGTCAGCTTGCCATCGGCCAGGCGTTCGATCTTCGCCGGGGCTTGCAGCCGCCAGTCTTGGCCACCGGCTTGCACGTCGCCACTGGCCAGGCGCCCGCGCCAGTTGTCTTTGTCAAGGTTACCATCCAGGGCCAGGGCCAGTTTGACCAGCGGGCCAGTCAGCGCCAGCTGGACTTTCTGGTTCTTGATATCGCCTTGGGCGCTGGCGGTGAGGTTGCCGACTTGCGTCTCGCCGCTTTGAATGCCGTTGGCCTTGAGGTCGAGCTTGGCGCGCTGGGCGCTATCAAGGTTGGCGTCCAGGTTGAGGGTTTGCAGACGGTTGTCGGCAAAGGCCAGTTGCTGACCCTTGAGGTCGAGCTTGCCTTGAGGGGCTTTCAAGGTGCCAGCCACTTCGACACGCCCGTTGACTTGCCCACGCAGTTGCGGCCAGAGCTGGGCCAGGCGCGCCAGCTTGATGTCGATCTGCCCGGCCAGACGCTGTTGCAGGCTGCCGCTGCCATTGATGCGGTTGTCGCCCAGGCGGATGTCCAGGTTGGCGAGGGTCCATTGTTCGCCGGCGCCTTCGGCCTTGGCCGCCAGCACAGCGGTTTGCCCGCGCAGGCGGCCCTTGAGGTCGAGGTCAGCGTTGAGCTTGAGTTGTTCGTTCTTGAACTCACCTTTGCTGCGCAGCGGCCCGGCCAGGGTGCCGGGCAACTCTGCGACCCAGTAGGCAGGGTTCAGCGCCGACAGATCCAGCGCAGTGTCCCAGGCAATGCCGTCGGCAAATTGCAGGTTCAGGTGGCCTTCGGCCTTGCCTTGGCCGGCACTCAGTTTCAGCTCAGGCAGGAAGACCTGCTTGAGGTCGCCACTGAAGGGGGTGACCACATTGAACTTGCCCGCCGGGCCGTCGAGGTCGGCCTTGAGATTGCCCAGGTAGTTGCCGTCTTTATAGGAGATTTCACCGTTGAAGGTGCGCAAGGTCACTTGCGGTTCGTCAATGACCGGATAGAGGCGATGCCAGGGGAAGTCCAGCCAGTCGATCTTGGCGTCCGCGCTGAAGCCTTGTTGCCAGTCCAGGTTGGCACTGAGCTTGAGGCTTTGCTTGTCGCCGGCCGTCAGGTCCAGGCCAGCAATCTGTGCGCCCTTGGCGTCAACCTTGCCCTTGAGCAGTAAATCCACCGGGCCGTTTTCGGCCGGTAGCACGGCCTTGCCCAGCAACTGGTAGCCATTGCTCAGGTCGCCTTTAGCGTTCAAGTCCAGTTGGTTGAGTTGCAGGGTATCGGGCAGGTCTGCGCTGGGTTTGAACGACTCGGAGGTGATGTGCACCTGCGCCGGCAGGTTTTCCACCAGGGGTTGCAGCTCGCCAGTGAGCTTGGCCGGCAGATAGCCGCTGCTGTCGGCGTCGAGCTTGAGAGTCTTGAGCAGGTCGCCATCGATCTTGAGCGCAACGCTCCAGGGAACACCGCCTGGGGCGTAGGGCAGGCTGAGGTTGCCGGTGGCGTTCAGCGGCCAGTCGCCGGTGGGTTGCAGCAGGCCGGCGAGGTCCAGCACCAGGTCGTCGCGTTGTAAATGTACCGAGTCGATCTGCATACCGGCGCCAGTCCAATGCGCCACCAGTTGCAGGCCCTTGAGTTCTTCATTGCCGTTGAACAGCAGGCTGCCAATGCGAACATCGCCCAACTGGAGAGAAACCGGCAGCTTCAGGTCGGGCAGTTGAATCGGCCCGCTGTCGCTCTCTTCGGCACTGGGGGCGAATTCCAGTCTGACCTGTTCCACATCCAGTCGGTTGATGCACAGGGTCATGCGCAGCAGGCAGCCGGGGGACCAGTCAAACGTCGGTGCATTCAGCTCGACGCGGCTGCCATCCTGCTGCCACAGCAAATGATCGGCACTCCACTGCCCTCCCAGGCGCCCCTGGAAATTTTCCACGCTCAAACCTGGCACCTGGGCCAAGGCCCAACGACTGCCCGCCTGGGTGCCAAGCACTGACCACAGCGCCAACAACAGCAAGACGAGGATGGCAACCAACGCCAGCCCCGCTATTTTCAAACCACGCATCACAGCTCAGGCCCCATGGAAAAGTGCAAGCGAATGCCGCCCGGATCTTCGAGGGCATGGGCCAGGTCGAGGCGAATCGGCCCCACCGGCGACACCCAGCGCACGCCGACGCCCACGCCGGTTTTCAGGCTGGGCAAGTCCAGGTTGTTGAACGAGTTGCCCTGGTCGACAAAGGTCGCGATACGCCATTTATCGGTGATGGAATATTGATACTCAGCGCTCAAGGCCACCATGTAGCGGCCGCCGATGCGGTCGCCGCGATCGTTCTCGGGCGATAGCGTCTGGTACTCGTAGCCGCGCACGCTCTGGTCACCACCGGCGAAGAAGCGCAAGGAAGGAGGCACGGATTTGTAGCCATTGGTGGCACTGCCGCCAAATTGCGCACGGCCCAGGAAGCGGTGGTTGTCCCACAAGGTGGTCAAGCCCTTGACCGTCGCTGTGCCGTAAAGCAAGTTGGTGTCGGACCCCAGGCCCTCTTTGGCGACCTTGGTGTCGAACATCAGGCGGTAGCCATGGTGCGGGTCGATGCGGTTGTCACTGCGCAGGTAGGAATAACTCACGCCAGGCATCAGCAGGTTACTCAGGCCCGAGTCATTGCCCAGGCGATATTCTTCGCGCTGGTACTTGAGGGAGATCACCCGCGTCCAGCCACTGGGCAACTTGCTGTGCCATTCGGGGCCGATGGTGAGCAGCTTGCTCAGGGTGTCAGTGTTAGCGATCTCTTCATTCTGGTAGCCGCCAGCAAAGCGCAATTTGTCAGTGAGCGGCGGGTCGAGCGGGATGTCGTACCACAACCCGACGTTCTGCCGTGGCGCCGACAGTTCAGCTTCCCAGCCATAACTGTGGCCCTGTGGGTTGACCCAATGGCGCGTCCAGTTGGCTTTGCCCCGTGGGCCGACGTCAGTGGAATAACCCAGGCCCAGGCCCATGGTGCGCGGCTTGCGGGTGTCCAGTTGCACCGCCACCGGGATCACATCATCGGTGGCGGCGGTGGGGCTGGCGTCGACGCGCACGCCTTCGAAGAAGCCACTGGCTTGCAGGTTCTGGTTGAGTTCGGCGACCAGTTCGGAGTCATAGGGTGTGCCGGGCTTGAACGGCACCATGCGCTGCAACAGCTCTTCATCAAAGGGCGTGTCGCCGGTGAAGCTGACCTTGCCCATGCTGTAGCGTGGGCCGCTGTCGTAAATGAGTTCGATGTCGGCCACGCCCGCTTGAGGGTCTATGGCAAGTTTCTGGCTGGTGAAGCGCCCGCTGAAAAATCCGTAGCGCGAGGCCTGGTTCTGGATCAGGCGCTTGGCGTCTTCATAATGGCCGTGATTGAGCACGGCGCCGGGCTTGAGGTCGTCGCTGGCGGGCACGCGAAAGGTCTTGAGACTCGCGGCCTGGCCGTCGACCCTTATGGTGACGTCGCGCAAGTGCACCGGTTCGCCGGGGTCGATGGTGAGGGTCAGGCGCGGGTTCTTGCCGCCCTTCACCTCGCTGTTGATCTGCGGCTGATAGTAGCCCAGGGCCTGCGCGGCTTTGCGCGCCTGCTCCTCGGCGCCACGGCTGAACCGCAGCAAGGCTTCTTCATCACGATCGCCCACACCGCCGATGTAGCCTTCGATGTTGGCTTTCAGCGCGTCGTTCGAGGGTTTGATCCGCACGTCCAGTTCGCTTTGCGCCAATGCGCCGCAGCTCGTGAACAGCAGAATCAAGCCGCTGGTAAATCTTCCTGGAAACTTC
The DNA here is from genome assembly GCF_024519715.1 of Pseudomonas sp. Pse35. Taxonomy (NCBI): domain Bacteria; kingdom Pseudomonadati; phylum Pseudomonadota; class Gammaproteobacteria; order Pseudomonadales; family Pseudomonadaceae; genus Pseudomonas; species Pseudomonas sp. Pse35. Next base: position 23,546 of record NZ_JALJRP010000018.1, read on the forward strand.
ATAGGCGCGGATGCTACACGAGCGAGAGAGGAACTATGAACCCGGATTCTTCTGAATAATTCTGTCTCAAGCCGTTGCAGGATGTAACGCCTGGGGATTGGGATGGAAAAACACATGCTCGCGCACCGGCCCTACGGCGACTTCGCCGATTTCCTCATAGCCCTGGCGCTTGTAGAAATCCAGATAACGGGAGTTACCGGTGTCGAGCACCACGCCGGATGAATGCGGGTCGTCCGCACACCAATTGTGTACCGCTTCCAGCAACTGCTCACCATGGTGCTTGCCCTGGAACTGCGGGTGAATACCCAGCAACGGCAGCACATGCACAGACGTGTTGGGCAGGCACGCCATGACGGCATGATGGTATTCCAGGTAACGCCGCGTACCGCGCACGCCGGTGCTCAGCCACATGCGGATTTGCCAGGCCCAGCTTTCGGTGATGCCCAGGCGCCGCTGGGGCGGTGCAATCAGGGCAATGCCGATCAGCCGGTCGTTGACGAACAGGCCGATGGCCGGGAGTTTCTGGAAAAAATGCTGCTTGACCAGTTCGCGCACAGTGGCACGTACTCGCTGTTCATAGCCCGCCCGCTCGGCTTCGAAGATGTAGGCAAAGGTCGGCTCATGGCGATACGCCTGGTACAGCAGGGATCGCGCTTCACGGGAGTAGCCGCTATTGAGCAGGCGGATTTCGGCAGTGGCCGTCGAAGTGTCTGGCATAACAGTCAATCTCCCTGGGCGCCACTCAAACATGGCGTTCTTATGGGTACGAACCTGCACAGCTCCAGTCGTTCCCAGACATTAGCAGCGCATTCATCCTGCCGCCACGCTGGCCCCCATCCGACTTGTCGGCTAGCATCGCCCTTTTGCCAGACTGGACTGCCGACCATGAAAATCGTCTCCTTCAATATCAACGGGCTGCGTGCTCGCCCTCATCAGTTGGCGGCGCTGATTGAAAAGCATCAACCGGACGTGATCGGTTTGCAGGAAACCAAGGTCCACGATGATCAGTTCCCGTTGGCCGAAGTGCAGGCCCTGGGTTATCACGTGTACTACCACGGGCAGAAAGGCCACTACGGCGTGGCCCTGCTTTCGCGCAAAGAAGCGTTGAGCTTGCACAAAGGCTTTGCCAGCGATGAAGAAGACGCCCAGCGCCGGTTTATCTGGGGCACCTTCGCCGACGAAAACGGCCACCCAGTGACCATCATGAACGGCTACTTCCCCCAGGGCGAAAGCCGCGACCACCCAACCAAGTTCCCGGCCAAGCAGCGCTTCTATGAAGACTTGCAGCAATTGCTGGAAAGCCAGTTCAGCAATGACCAGGCGCTGGTGGTGATGGGCGACGTGAACATTTCCCCAGAGGACTGCGACATCGGCATCGGCGCCGACAACGCCAAGCGCTGGCTGAAAACCGGCAAGTGCAGCTTCCTGCCGGAAGAACGCGAGTGGATGGCACGCTTGAAGAACTGGGGCCTGGTGGACAGCTTCCGCCACCTCAACCCGGACGTGACCGACCGCTTCAGCTGGTTCGATTACCGCAGCCGTGGCTTTGAGGACGAGCCCAAGCGCGGGCTGCGCATCGACGTGATCTTGGCGTCCACCGGGTTGGTGCCTCGGGTCAAGGACGCGGGGGTGGATTATGATTTGCGTGGGCTGGAGAAACCGTCGGACCATGCGCCGATCTGGTTGGAACTGAGCTGATTGTAGGAGCGAGCTTGCTCGCGAAGAACTTGAGGGCGCCGCGTTTATTCAGGAAGCCCGCGTTATCGTTGACGTTTTTCGCGAGCAAGCTCGCTCCTACAGGAGATCAGGGGTGCCAGCCCCGTGTCGGTCATATGGCTGCAATCCGACTGACTTAATCTTCCGGCACTCCCTTTGGCCTAAGAAGGTGCCGGCATGATGCTGCGCGTTCTGTTCCTGTGTTTTGCAATCGCATTCCCCGCCGTGGCGGCCCCTCTGTCCATTCCCGACCAAGGCCCGGCCCTGCGCATCCAGGGCTCCAACACCATCGGCGCGGCACTCGGCCCGGCGCTGGTCAAAGGCTTGATGGAGTATCAGGGCTTGCAGGATGTGCGTGCTGAACCGGGTGCCGGGGGGAATGAGCAGCGCGTGGTCGGCAAGACACGCCAAGGCCAGACGGTCACCATCGAGGTGGCGGCCCACGGTTCCAGCACCGGCTTTGCGGCGCTGAAAAACAATCGCGCCGACCTCGCCGCCGCGTCCCGCCCGATCAAAGACAGCGAGCTGGTGGACCTCGACCCCCTGGGGGACTTGAAAACCCCAGGCGCCGAGCATGTGATCGCCATTGATGGCCTGGCAATCATCGTCAACCCGCGCAACCCGCTCAATAGCCTCAACACCGAGCAATTGGCGCAAATCTTCAACGGCGAGGTCAGCACCTGGGAGGCACTGGGAGGTACAGGCGGGACCATTCATTTATATGCCCGGGATGATCAATCCGGCACCTTCGACACCTTCCGGGAACTGGTGCTGAGCCGCCGCGGCCAACCGCTCGCGCCGTTGGCCAAGCGCTTTGAATCCAGCGAACAGCTTTCCGATGCGGTGAGCCAGGACCCCCAGGGCATCGGTTTTATCGGCCTGCCCTCTGTGCGCCAGGCCAAGGCGGTGGCGATTGTCGACGGCGACTCGCAACCGATGTTGCCGCTGACCAGCCTGATCGCCACCGAGGATTACCCGCTGTCACGTCGGCTGTTCTTCTACTTGCCGCCCTCTTCCCGCAACCCATGGGCCAAGGCGTTGGTGGAGTTTTCCCAAGGCAGCAAGGGCCAGGCGATTGTGGCTGCCAATGGCTTCATCGCCCAGCAGGTGCAAGCGATCGGTGTGGCGCCGCGCCCGCCGATGCCCGACGATTACCAGGCCATCGCCCGAGACGCTCAGCGCCTGACGGTGAATTTTCGTTTCGACGAGGGCAGCGCCAGCCTCGACAATAAGGCGCGCCAGGATGTGCAGCGGGTGGTCGCCTATATCAGAAGCCACGGCAAGCTGAATAAGCAGGTGACGCTGGTGGGGTTTGGCGACACCAAGAATGATCCGCAACGTGCGGCGCTGCTATCGAAGTTGCGGGCGATGGCAGTGCGCCGAGAGCTGGTCAAGAGCGGCGTGGTGCTCAAGGATATTCGCGGGTTTGGCGCGCAGATGCCGGTGGCGGCCAATACTGCGGATGAAGGCCGGATCAAGAATCGGCGAGTGGAGGTTTGGGTGTACTGAAGATCGTTGAAGATCGTTCCCACGCTCCGCGTGGGAATGCCGCTCTGGACGCTCCGCGTCCGCTCTTGAGAGGGTGACGCAGAGCGTCACGGGAGGCGTTCCCACGCAGAGCGTGGGAACGATCATCATCAGTGTTACTGCCCGCCGCGCATCAATTCCCGAGGCACATATTTGCCAATCTCGAACTTGCCAATCGCCGCACGGTGCACTTCGTCCGGGCCGTCGGCCAGGCGCAGGGTGCGTTGCATGGCGTACATATAGGCCAGCGGAAAATCATTGGACACCCCGGCGCCGCCGTGCATCTGGATCGCGCGGTCGATGACCTTCAAGGCCACATTCGGCGCCACCACCTTGATCTGGGCGATTTCGCTTTTCGCCACTTTGTTACCCACGGTGTCCATCATGTACGCCGCTTTCAAGGTCAGCAGGCGGGCCATGTCAATTTCCATGCGTGAGTCGGCGATCTTGTCGATATTGCCGCCCAACCGCGCCAAAGGCTTGCCGAAGGCAGTGCGGCTGACCGAGCGTTTGCACATCAACTCCAATGCGCGTTCGGCCATGCCGACCGAACGCATGCAGTGGTGAATGCGGCCAGGGCCAAGGCGGCCCTGGGCGATCTCGAAGCCACGGCCTTCGCCCAGCAACACGTTTTCATAAGGCACACGCACATTGTCGAACAGCACTTCGGCATGGCCGTGGGGCGCATCGTCGTAGCCGAATACCGGCAGCGGCCGCAGGATTTTCACGCCTGGGGTATCGACCGGCACCAGGATCATCGAGTGCTGCTGGTGACGCGGTGCATCGGGGTTGCTCAGGCCCATGAAGATCAGGATCTTGCAGCGCGGGTCGCAGGCGCCGGAGGTCCACCACTTCTTGCCGTTGATCACCCACTCGTCGCCCTGGCGTTCGGCGCGGGCGGCCATGTTGGTGGCGTCCGAGGAAGCCACATCCGGTTCGGTCATGGCAAAAGCCGAGCGAATCTCGCCGCGCAGCAAGGGTTCGAGCCAGCGCTGTTTCTGTTCTTCGTTGGCGTAGCGCACCAGCACTTCCATATTGCCGGTGTCGGGAGCGGAGCAGTTGAATGGCTCCGGGCCGAGCAACGAGCGGCCCATGATTTCCGCCAAGGGTGCGTATTCAAGGTTGGTCAGGCCAGCGCCCAGTTCGGATTCCGGCAGAAACAGGTTCCACAAGCCCTCGGCCTTCGCCTTGGCCTTGAGTTCTTCCATGATCGCCGTGGGCTGCCAGCGATCACCTTCGCTGACTTGGCGTTCGAACACCGGTTCGGCCGGGTAGACATAAGCGTCCATGAACGCAGTGACGCGTTCACGCAGTTCCTGAACCTTGGGCGAATAGGCGAAATCCATGAGCAGCTCCCTTCTTTGAGAGGTTGTTTAGGTCATGCATTCGATGCTAGAACAGCGCTGATAATTTACCTAGCCTATTCTCGCCGTGTATTAACATTCATCACCGATATATGATCGGTGTATGAGCACCTCACAATAAGAGCGCAACGAAATGAATCTGAGCAAGGTCGACCTCAACCTCTTTATTGTCTTCGACGCGATTTACACCGAAGCCAACCTGACCCGCGCCGGCCAGATCGTGGGTATCACCCAGCCGGCGGTGTCCAACGCCCTGGCGCGGTTGCGCGAGACCTTCAACGACCCGCTGTTCGTGCGTACCGCCCAAGGCATGGTGCCCACGCCCATGGCGCAAAACATCATCGGCCCGGTGCGCAATGCGTTGTCGTTGCTGCGCGTGTCCGTGCAGGAAAGCCGCATCTTCAACCCGCAGCAGGCGGCCAAGACCTACCGTATCAGCATGACCGACCTGACCGAGGCCGTGATCCTGCCGCTGCTGTTCCAGCGCCTGCGTCGCCTGGCGCCTACCGTGATGATCGAGAGTTTCCTGTCCAAACGTCGCGAAACCACCAAGGAACTGGCCGCCGGGCGCCTGGATTTTGCCGTGGATGCGCCGCTCAATACCGACCCGCAGGTGCGTCACGTCAAGCTGATGGAAGACCGCTACGTGTGCGCCATGCGCAAGGGCCACCCGATGGCGGGCAAGGATAAATTCACCCTGGATGATTACCTGTCGCTGACCCATATCCATATCTCCAGCCGCCGCAACGGTTTGGGCTATGTGGACCTGGCCTTGGGCAAGATGGGCATTCAACGCAAGATCGCCCTGCGTTCCCAGCACTACCTGATGGCCTATCAGGTGTTGCAACAGACCGACATGGTGATGACCGTGCCCGAGCGTTTCGCCCGTCGTCATGAACTGCACTGGTTCCAACTGCCAGTCAACAGCGTGCCGCCGCTGGAAACCCATTTGTACTGGCACGAAAGCACCGACCAGGACCCGGCGAACCGCTGGATGCGTGAACAGATGATCGAGTTGTGCCAGCAGGTGACGGCCCAGGAAAAGAAAGCCCAGCAGCCTTGACGTTTACGTCAACCTGCAATTAGCTTAGCGCCAAGACTTCCTTGAGCACCGCCATGAGCACCACCTACAGCATCTCCGACCTCGCCCGCGAGCTCGACATCACCACCCGCGCCATTCGTTTCTATGAAGAACAAGGCCTGCTGGCCCCCGAACGTCGAGGCCAGGAGCGCATTTACTCGGCGCGGGACAAGGTCAGCCTCAAGCTGATCCTGCGTGGCAAGCGCATCGGCTTCTCCCTGGCCGAATGCCGCGAACTGATCGAACTCTACGACCCCACCGGCGGCAACCAGATCCAACTCAACAGCATGCTGGCCAAGATCGCCGAACGCCGTGAACAGTTGGAACAGCAACTGCTGGATATCGAACAGATGAAGCTGGAACTGGACACCGCTGAAGAGCGTTGCACCCAGGCCCTGGCGCAGACCATCAGCCAAGCCGGCCATTGACCAGAAGGTAACTGCCATGTCCCTCCCCTCCCACGTACGCCTGGTTGAAGTCGGCCCGCGCGACGGTTTGCAGAACGAAGCCCAGCCCATCAGCGTGGCGGATAAAGTCCGATTGGTAGACGCCTTGAGCGCCGCTGGCTTGAGCTATATCGAAGTCGGTAGTTTTGTCTCGCCCAAATGGGTGCCGCAAATGGCAGGTTCAGCCGAAGTGTTTGCGCAGATCCAGCGCAAGCCCGGCGTGACCTATGGCGCACTGGCACCGAACCTGCGCGGGTTCGAGGATGCGCTGGCGGCCGGGGTCAAGGAAGTCGCGGTGTTCGCGGCGGCGTCCGAGGCGTTCTCCCAACGCAATATCAATTGTTCCATCAGCGAGAGCCTGGAGCGCTTCGCACCGATCATGGCCGCCGCCAAGCAGCACGGCGTCAGCGTGCGCGGCTATGTGTCCTGTGTACTGGGTTGCCCCTATGAAGGCGATATCGCCCCGGAGCAAGTGGCGGCCGTCGCCCGCGAGCTGTATGCCATGGGCTGCTATGAAGTGTCCTTGGGCGACACCATCGGTACCGGCACGGCGGGCGCTACCCGGCGCCTGTTCGAAGTGGTCGGCGCGCAAGTGCCACGGGACAAGCTGGCCGGGCACTTCCACGACACCTACGGGCAGGCCATCGCCAACATCTATGCCAGCCTGCTGGAGGGCATCACGGTGTTCGACAGCTCTATCGCAGGCCTGGGCGGCTGCCCCTACGCCAAGGGCGCCAGCGGTAACGTCGCTACCGAGGACGTGCTGTACCTGCTCAACGGCCTGGGTATCGACACGGGTATCGACCTGGAACGCTTGATTGGCGCCGGCCAGCAGATCAGCCAGGTGCTGGGACGGCCTACGGGTTCCCGCGTGGCGAAGGTGCGTAACGCAGGTGAGTAGCACAGCTGTGACAATGTGTTACCGCACACCGGCATAACGGGTAACGCGGGAACAAAATCCGCCGTGCAAACTGAAAGAAAATACTGACAAAAAACCAACTTGTTGATTTTAAAGGCTTTTAAAAAGTTGGCACGCCTTCTGCTATCTCTATGGCATAACAAGAATAAAAAGCGCCAAACCTAATAAAAATAAGACGAAACGACTCTGACATAACAAAAACAACACGGCAGAGACGCAGCTAACAGATTTTTTTGGAGAAGATGTGCTTCCCAGGGTACGGCATGCCGCAACCCGCAACCGGATAGAGAAAAATAAAACTACCTCAGGTAGCTACCCACTGGTTGGATCGTTTACGAAGAAGCAGGTCAGCGTTCAAAAAAATACGTTTGCTCTTGACCCCGGATGGGGGTCGCCAAAAAAGCGGTACGGGCCACGGCTACCAAAAACAACAACAGGCCGCCCCTCAATAATAAGAAAAGAGCACGCAACGACAAATTAAAGGGGACCTTCGGGTCCCCTTTGTGCTTTCTGGGTTTCACTATTTTGGTGGCACAGCAGGTTCGCGGGGTATCAGGTAGATGTGGGCCGGCAGTCAGGCCGCCATCGCAGGCAAGCCAGCTCCCACAGGGGGTTGACGTTGTCAGCGCGCTTGCAGCTCCTGGATGGAAATCTCGCGCATGCGAAACTTCTGGATCTTGCCCGTGACTGTCATCGGAAACTCATCCACGAATTTGAAATGCCTGGGCGTCTTGAAATGGGCGATGCGGTCCTTGCACCAGCTCAACAACTCCAGCTCGTTGGCCACTTGACCGGGATGAAACTTGATCCAGGCAACAATCTCTTCGCCATAACGTTCATCCGGGATGCCAACGATCTGCACGTCCGCCACGGCCGGATGAGTAAAGAAAAACTCTTCCAGCTCCCGCGGGTAAACGTTCTCGCCACCGCGAATGATCATGTCCTTGTTACGCCCGGCGATGCACACGTAACCCTGCTCATCCATGGTCGCCAGGTCGCCGGTGTGCATCCAGCCGGCCTCATCGATGGACTCGCGAGTGCCGTCGGGGTTGTTCCAGTAACCGAGCATCACGCTGTAGCCGCGTGTACACAGTTCACCGATCACGCCCCGGGCCACGGTGTTACCGGCCTCGTCGACAATCTTGGTTTCCAGTTGCGGTTGGGTGCGGCCCACCGTGGTAACACGCCGTTCGATATCGTCATCTGCGCCGGTCTGCAGCGACACCGGGCTGGTTTCAGTCATGCCATAGGCAATCTGCACCTCTGCCATGTGCAGCTCATGGATGACCCGACGCATCACCTCGATCGGGCATGTCGCCCCGGCCATGATCCCGGTGCGCAGGCTGGACACCTCGAACTCGGCCCGGCGTGGGTGATCGAGCAGCGCGATAAACATGGTCGGCACGCCATATAAGCCGGTGGCTTGTTCTTCGGCGACGGCGCTCAGCGTCAGCAACGGGTCGAAGCCGTCATTGGGGTAGATCATGGTGGTGCCGTGAGTGATACAACCGAGGTTGCCCATGACCATGCCGAAGCAGTGGTACAGCGGCACTGGGATCACCAGGCGGCCCCCTGCCGTCAGGCCCAGGCTTTCACCGACCATGTAACCGTTATTGAGGATGTTGTGGTGACTGAGGGTGGCGCCCTTGGGGAAGCCGGTGGTGCCGGAGGTGTACTGGATATTCACAGGTTGATCGAAATGCAGGCTGGCCTGACGGCTTTGCAGTTGCTCGGGCGGCACGCCTGCGCCAAGCGCCGCCAACTGCGACCAGGGCATGAATTCCGGCGGCGGGCTGGGGTCCAGGCTGATGAGGCCGCGCAGCTCGGGTTTCAATGCCTGGAGCATGGCGTGGTAATCGGAGCTTTTGAACGAACCGGCGCATACCAGCCATTGGCAGCCGGATTGTTTGAGCACGTAGTCCAATTCACTGCTGCGATAGGCCGGGTTGATATTGACCAGGATCACCCCGAGCTTGGCGCTCGCCACCTGGCAGATCAGCCACTCGGCACAGTTAGGCGCCCAGATCCCCAGGCGGTCGCCGGTTTGCATGCCCAGGGCGATGAATGCGCGGGCGTGCAGCTCAACTGTCTCGGCCAGCTGCCGCCAGGTGTAGCGCCGCTGCTGGTGGCGCACCACCAAGGCTTCGCTGTCTGGATACTGCGCAACGGTGTGATCGAATGCCTGGCCAATGGTCATGGCCAGCAAGGCCTTGTCCTGGGAGCCACGGCTGTAACTCTGGTTCGGTTGATCCATAACGACCCCTGTTATCTTTTTTGTAGGTTGACGTATACGTAAACTACGATTGACAGCGCCGCAACGCAAGCTTACGTTAACGTAAAGGTGAGCGCCCTCCTCTCGCGCCCTGCCCACACAACAACAAAGCTCACATTAAGGTGCCTGTCCATGAGTTACCCGTCCCTGAACTTCGCCCTCGGCGAGACCATCGACATGCTGCGCGACCAGGTGCAGTCCTTCGTGGCCAAGGAGATCGCACCGCGCGCGGCCCAGATCGACCTCGACAACCTGTTCCCCGCCGACCTGTGGCGCAAGTTCGGCGACATGGGCCTGCTGGGCATCACCGTGCCCGAGGAATACGGCGGTGCCGGCCTCGGTTACCTGGCCCATGTGGTGAGCATGGAAGAAATCAGCCGTGGCTCGGCCTCGGTGGCGTTGTCCTACGGGGCGCACTCCAACCTGTGCGTCAACCAGATCAACCGCAACGGCAACCACGCACAAAAACTCAAGTACCTGCCCAAGCTGATCAGCGGCGAGCACATCGGCGCCCTGGCCATGAGCGAGCCGAATGCCGGTTCCGACGTAGTGTCGATGAAACTGCGCGCCGACAAGCGCGACGACCATTACGTACTCAATGGCAGCAAGACCTGGATCACCAACGGCCCGGACGCCAACACCTATGTGATCTACGCCAAGACCGACCTGGAAAAAGGCCCCCACGGCATCACCGCTTTCATCGTCGAGCGCGACTGGAAAGGCTTCAGCCGCAGCAACAAATTCGACAAACTGGGCATGCGCGGCTCCAACACCTGCGAGCTGTTTTTCGACGACGTCGAGGTGCCCGAAGAAAACATCCTCGGCGTGCTCAATGGCGGCGTGAAAGTGTTGATGAGCGGCCTGGACTACGAGCGCGTGGTGCTTTCCGGTGGCCCTACCGGGATCATGCAGGCATGCATGGACTTGATCGTGCCCTACATCCACGACCGCAAGCAGTTCGGCCAGAGCATCGGCGAATTCCAGTTGATCCAGGGCAAGGTCGCCGATATGTACACCCAGCTCAACGCCAGCCGCGCTTACCTATACGCGGTGGCCCAGGCGTGTGAACGCGGCGAGACCACGCGCAAGGACGCTGCGGGCGTGATCCTCTACAGCGCCGAGCGCGCCACGCAAATGGCCCTGGATGCAATCCAGATTCTGGGCGGCAACGGCTATATCAATGAATTCCCCGCCGGGCGCCTGCTGCGTGACGCCAAGCTCTACGAAATTGGTGCGGGCACCAGTGAGATTCGGCGGATGTTGATCGGTCGCGAACTGTTCAACGAAACCCGCTGAAGGAGCACGCCCATGGCCACCTTGCACACCCAGCTCAACCCGCGCTCGGCGGAATTCGCCGCCAACCGCGCGGCGATGCTTGAACAGGTCGACGCCCTGCACAGCCTGCTCGCCCACGTCCATCAAGGTGGCGGCGCCAAGGCCCAGGAACGCCACACGTCACGCGGCAAGCTGTTGCCCCGCGAGCGTATCAACCGTCTGCTCGATCCGGGTTCGCCGTTTCTCGAGCTGAGCCAACTGGCCGCCCACCAGGTGTATGGCGAAGACGTCCCGGCTGCCGGGGTGATTGCCGGCATCGGCCGGGTGGAAGGCGTCGAATGCATGATTGTGGCCAACGATGCCACGGTCAAAGGCGGCTCCTATTACCCGCTGACCGTTAAAAAACACCTGCGCGCCCAGACCATCGCCGAGCAAAACCGCCTGCCGTGTATCTACCTGGTGGACTCCGGCGGCGCCAACCTGCCGCGCCAGGACGAGGTGTTCCCCGACCGTGAGCATTTCGGGCGGATCTTCTTCAACCAGGCCAATATGAGCGCCCAGGGCATTCCTCAGATTGCCGTGGTGATGGGCTCGTGCACCGCCGGCGGCGCCTACGTGCCGGCCATGGCCGACGAAGCGATCATGGTGCGCCAGCAAGCCACCATCTTCCTTGCCGGCCCGCCGCTGGTGAAGGCCGCCACCGGTGAAGTGGTGAGCGCCGAAGAGCTGGGTGGCGCCGATGTGCACTGCAAGGTCTCGGGCGTGGCCGACCACTATGCCGACAGCGATGAGCACGCCCTGGCGCTGGCGCGGCGCAGCGTGGCCAACCTCAATTGGCGCAAGCAGGGTGAGCTGCTGCAACGCTCGCCGGTGGCGCCGCTGTACAGCAGCGAAGAGTTGTACGGCGTGATCCCGGCGGATGCCAAGCAACCCTTTGATGTGCGCGAAGTCATCGCACGGCTGGTGGACGGCTCGGTGTTCGATGAGTTCAAGGCCCTGTTCGGCACGACCCTGGTGTGCGGCTTTGCGCACTTGCATGGCTACCCGATAGCGATCCTGGCCAACAACGGCATCCTCTTCGCCGAAGCCGCGCAAAAAGGCGCGCACTTTATCGAACTGGCCTGCCAGCGCGGGATTCCGCTGCTGTTCCTGCAAAACATCACCGGCTTCATGGTCGGCCAGAAGTACGAAGCCGGCGGCATTGCCAAGCACGGCGCCAAGCTGGTCACCGCCGTGGCGTGCGCCAAGGTGCCGAAATTCACCGTGATCATCGGTGGCAGCTTTGGTGCGGGTAACTATGGGATGTGTGGCCGCGCCTACGACCCGCGCTTTTTGTGGATGTGGCCCAACGCACGCATTGGCGTGATGGGGGCCGAACAGGCCGCCGGGGTGTTGGCGCAGGTCAAGCGCGAACAGGCTGAGCGCGCCGGCAACGGTTTCAGTGCCGAGGAGGAAGCCGCGATCAAGCAGCCGATCCTCGACCAGTATGAAACCCAGGGCCATCCCTACTACTCCAGCGCGCGCTTGTGGGATGACGGCGTGATCGACCCGCTGCAGACCCGTGACGTGCTGGCCCTGGCCTTGTCCGCCGCACTGAACGCCCCCATCGAGCCGAGCCGCTTCGGCGTGTTCCGCATGTAACCTGTAGGAGCGCGCCTGTTGTGGCGAGGGAGCTTGCTCCCGCTGACTGCGCAGCAGTCCCGGCTTTTTTGGGGGCGCTGCGCACCCCAGCGCAAGCAAGCTTGCTCGCCACAACAAGCTCGCTCCTACAGGAGGCCTCTCATTATCATGGAGCTCCTTGCATGAGCGACTTCAACACCCTCGAACTGATCACTGACCGCCGTGGCTTTGCCACGCTGTGGCTCAGCCGCGAAGCCAAGAACAACGCGTTCAACGCCGAGATGATCCGCGAATTGATCCTGGCTCTTGACCGCGTACAAGGCGACCCGTCCCTGCGCTTCCTGGTACTGCGCGGGCGTGGCAAGCACTTCAGCGCCGGTGCCGACCTGGCCTGGATGCAGCAATCGGCCGAGCTGGACTACCACACCAACCTGGACGACGCCCGGGAACTGGCAGAGCTGATGTACAACCTGTCCAAACTGAAAATCCCCACGCTGGCGGTGGTGCAAGGTGCGGCCTACGGGGGCGCGCTGGGCCTGATCAGTTGCTGTGACATGGCCATCGGTGCCGACGACGCGCAGTTCTGCCTGTCGGAAGTGCGTATCGGCCTGGCGCCGGCGGTGATCAGCCCGTTCGTGGTGCAGGCCATCGGCGAACGCGCTGCCCGTCGTTATGCACTCACAGCCGAGCGGTTCGGCGGCCAACGCGCACGGGAGATCGGCTTGCTGGCGGAAAGTTATCCTGCCGAGAGCCTGGATCAACAGGTGGACCAGTGGGTCACCAACCTGCTGCAAAACAGCCCGGCGGCCATGCGTGCCAGTAAGGATTTGCTGCGCGAAGTGGGCAACGGTGCCCTCACCCCCGCGCTGCGCCGCTATTGCGAAAACGCCATTGCGCGCATCCGGGTGAGCGCCGAGGGCCAGGAAGGTTTGCGTGCATTTCTGCAAAAACGTGCGCCAAGTTGGCAAACCCAGGAGCCGCGTTCATGAGCACACTCAACACCGCTCTGGTGGCCAACCGTGGCGAAATCGCCTGCCGGGTCATGCGTACCGCCAAGGCCATGGGGTTGACCACCGTGGCTGTGCACAGCGCCATCGACCGCGATGCCCGCCATAGCCGTGAAGCCGATATCCGCGTCGACCTGGGCGGCAGCAAGGCCACCGATAGTTACCTGCAAATCGACAAGCTGATTGCCGCCGCCCACGCCAGCGGCGCCCAGGCGATTCACCCCGGCTACGGCTTCCTCTCGGAAAACGCCGGCTTCGCCCGGGCCATCGAGGCGGCAGGCTTGATCTTCCTCGGCCCGCCCGCCTCGGCAATCGACGCCATGGGCAGCAAATCCGCGGCCAAGGCCTTGATGGAAACGGCTGGCGTACCCCTTGTGCCGGGTTATCACGGCGAGGCCCAAGACCTGGAGACCTTCCGCGCCGCCTGTGAGCGTATCGGCTACCCGGTGCTGCTCAAGGCCACGGCGGGTGGCGGTGGCAAGGGCATGAAAGTGGTCGAGGACGTCAGCCAACTGGCCGAAGCCCTGGCTTCCGCCCAGCGTGAGGCGCTGTCGTCGTTCGGCAACGGGCAGATGCTGGTGGAGAAATACCTGCTCAAGCCGCGGCATGTCGAGATCCAAGTGTTTGCCGACCAGCAGGGTCATTGCTTGTACCTCAATGAACGCGACTGCTCGATCCAGCGTCGTCATCAAAAGGTCGTGGAAGAAGCCCCGGCACCCGGCTTGAGTGTCGAGCAGCGCCGGGCCATGGGCGAAGCGGCCGTGCGCGCTGCCCAGGCCATCGGGTATGTCGGCGCAGGTACGGTGGAGTTTTTGCTGGATGCCCGTGGCGAGTTTTTCTTCATGGAGATGAACACGCGGCTGCAGGTGGAGCATCCGGTGACCGAAGCGATTACCGGCCTCGACCTGGTGGCCTGGCAGATCCGGGTTGCCCAGGGCGAGGCGCTGCCGATCACGCAAGAGCAGGTCGCGTTGAACGGTCATGCAATTGAAGTGCGGCTGTATGCCGAAGACCCGGCCAATGACTTTCTGCCGGCCACCGGGCACCTGGCGCTGTACCGCGAGTCCAGCCCGGGCCCTGGACGCCGGGTGGATAGCGGCGTCGAGCAAGGCGACAGCGTGTCGCCCTTCTACGACCCGATGCTCGGCAAGTTGATTGCCTGGGGTGAAGACCGCGAACAGGCGCGCCTGCGCTTATTAAGCATGCTGGATGAGTTTGCGGTCGGCGGGCTCAAGACCAACCTGGGCTTTTTGCGGCGCATCATCGGGCACCCTGCGTTTGCCGCGGCCGAGTTGGATACCGGGTTTATCCCGCGCTATCAGGGTGAGCTGTTGCCGACGCCAGGAGCCTTGAGCGATGAGTTCTGGCAAGCGGCGGGCTCGGCGTTTATGCAGAGCTTGCCGGTGGGTGACGGGCCTTGGGCAAGTCACCAGGGCTTTCGCGCGGGCCTGCCTGCCGAGGTGTCGCTGCACCTGAGCTGCAATGGGCAGGATCGGTTGGTGACACTGACCGGGCAACCGTCTCAGTTATGCGGCGAACAGTTGCTGACTGAACATCAGGGCGTGCGCCGTGCTCATCTGGCGGTGCGCAGTGAAGGCAGCCTGTACCTGCGTTGGGACGGCGAGATGCATGCCGTCAGCCTGTTCGACCCGATTGCGGCGGTCGAGGCCAATCAATCCCATCAGGGCGGCCTCACCGCCCCCATGAACGGCAGCATCGTGCGGGTGCTCGTGGAGGTGGGCCAAACCGTTGAGGCTGGTACTCAACTGGTAGTGCTCGAAGCCATGAAGATGGAACACAGCATCCGTGCGCCCCACGCCGGGGTAGTCAAGGCGCTGTTCTGCCAGGAAGGTGAAATGGTAGCCGAAGGCAGCGCGCTGGTGGAGCTGGAAACGGCCGACTAGAACTTCGCCGTGGCTTGCACCACCACACCCAGGAGGCGGCAGCCGTCGCTGAGCAGCACCTTGGGGTAAGTGGGGTTGAGCGGCACCAGGTAGTGCTGGCCGCTTTCTTCCTGCAATTGGCGAAAGGTGGCCTGGGGGTTACCGGCCCATTGGGCCACCACCAGCCTGCCGGGCTCGGGTGCGATGGCCGGGTCAACCAGGATCATCATGCCAGCCGCAATGCTCATGCCCGTGGGGGCGGTCATGGCGTCTCCCGTCACCGGCAACCAGAATGCCTCGCCTCGGGCGTGGTAATCGGTCAATTCGTAGCGCTCGGCTCTATAAGGCGCACGCTCCTCACGCAGCTCGCAGGCCTGCTTCCAGTCGCTGACCGGGTAGCGGAAATACGGATTGTAGTGGGGGTCCAGTTCCGGCACTTGCGCGGCCCGTTCACGAATCTCCAGCGCCACCTCCAAATACCCCAACCCCAGTTCGGCGAGCACACGGTTCATGTCCGCCAGGCTCGGCACACGGCGTTTATTGAGCCAATGGCCGACGCCGCCCTGGGACATGCCCAGGCGCCGCGCCAGTTCATCCTGCGTGACCTTGCGGTCTTTCATGTTGGCCTTGACCAACGCTATCCAGTTATCCATGGCGCATCACAATACGGCGCCCATTTTTGCGGGCAATAAACAGTTTGTAGTAATCCATAAAACGACAGGAATACGATACGTACTATCATCAAGCCCAAGGATTTCGACACCCACCGGAGTATTGCCGCTTATGACGACCCGCACGCACCCAACGCCCGAACTGACTGAAGTAAACGACATGTGCAACAGTGGCGCGGCCCAGCGCGCACTGGACTACTACTTGAAAGAAAATCGGTCGACGCCGGATTCGGACGGGGCCATGTTCGCGATCAAACCCGAAGTCAGCCAGGAGGAGGCCCTGATACACGCCTCGGAACTGTTGCGCAGTGCAGCGGCAACCGCCTACGAGTCGGCGTGCAGCCATCAGGGCAACCAGCGCGACCTGGCGTTTTCGGTGGTGTATTTGATCGATATGGCGAAGGCGATGGTGGAGCGGTCGTTGCAAGCGCCAAGAGCGGCGGCAAACGCTTAGCAGGTATGAAAGAAAAATATTTCTATCCCACGGATAAAAACATTTGACTTGCAAATGATAATGATTATTATTGGGCTCAGCTGATCGCGAGATCAGTCGATAGACCAAGAGACCTTAGGTCGGACTCTTGGAATATCTCCTCATCAGGCTAATCACGGTTTTTGACCCGGCTCTTTGGCCGGGTCTTTTTTTTGCCAGTTTTCCTGGCATGGCTTCAGGCTAATGAAGACTGTGTGTTGCTTGATGGCGCGCATGGTAGCAAAAGACTATCGCCCAAAGAAAGTCGTCCGAGTGCTCTAGCGCGTATCTCTGCGAATTAGCGCTTGAGAATCAATCTCATAGACTCTAAGCTGCGGCGGCGTCACGGATGACGCCCCCTCCCCTGCAACAATTTTTGCATCCTGGTTTTACCGAACGCCTGTGTAAGATAGCCGCCACATCACTCATATTCAGGCAACCAGACTATGACCGTGGCCTTGACCTCCATCAAGATCAGCACCGACTTCGACAGCGGCAACATTCAGGTCCTGGATGCCAGCGACGCTTATCAGTTGTTGCTGGCAATCAAACCCGACACCCGCAGCGATCACTACCAATGGTTCCACTTCAAGGCCGAAGGCATGCACGTGGGGCACACCCATACCTTTCGCTTGAGCAACGCAGGGCGCTCGTCCTACAAGCATGCCTGGAGCGGCTACAACGCCGTGGCGTCCTACGACCATATCAACTGGTTCCGGGTACCGACGCGCTTTGATGGCGAGATCCTGCACATCAACCTCCAGACCCGGGAAAAGCACGCCTGGTTTGCCTACTTCGAGCCCTATAGCCGTGAACGCCACGACTGGCTGATCGAGCAAGCCCTGAAGTACGCCGGGGTCACCCTGCTGGCCACCGGCAAGAGCGCTGAAGGCCGCGATATTCAACTGCTGCGCCGAGGCAAAGGAATCGAGGGCCGGCGCAAGGTGTGGATCATCGCCCAGCAGCATCCCGGTGAGCACATGGCCGAATGGTTTATGGAGGGCGTGATTGAGCGCCTGCAAAAGGACGGCGACGACGAACTGAAAAAACTGCTGGCCGTTGCCGATCTGTACCTGGTACCAAACATGAACCCGGATGGCGCCTTCCACGGCCACCTGCGCACCAACGCCATGGGCCAGGACCTGAACCGCGCCTGGCAAAGCGCCAGCCAGGAACTCAGCCCCGAGGTCCTGTTCGTCCAGCAACAGATGGAAAAGTACGGCGTGGATATGTTCCTCGACATCCACGGCGATGAAGAAATCCCCTACGTGTTCACCGCCGGCTGCGAAGGCAACCCTGGCTACACCCCGCGTATCGACGCCCTGGAAAAACACTTCCGCAGCCATTTGAGCCATCTGACACGAGACTTCCAGACCACCCACGGCTACACCCGCGACCTGCCCGGCCAAGCCAACATGACCCTGGCCTGCAACGCGGTAGGAGAAAAATACGACTGCCTGTCCCTGACCCTGGAAATGCCCTTCAAGGACAACGACGACGCGCCCAACCTGCGAACTGGCTGGTCAGGCGATCGTTCGAAACAGTTGGGCAAGGACGTATTGAGCAGCGTCGCTGATATCGTCGGGCGTTTGCGCTAACCCCCGAGGCGAGCTCTTTGTGGCGAGCGAGCTTGCTCGCGCTGGGCCGCATAGCGGCCCCATGAAAATCACTGCCGGATCACCTGACACACCGAGCAGGCTGTTTTGGGGCTGCTTCGCAGCCCAGCGCGAGCAAGCTCGCTCGCCACAAGAGCGGTCAATCCTTGCTGCCGGTCATGCTTTGCAAGACACCATCGCGGCGGATCAAACCGTGGAACAACGCGGCCGCCAGATGCACCAGCACGGTGAGAAACAGCAGATTGGCCAGGTAGCCGTGGGCCTTGCGCAACAGCGCGAACAACGGCGCATTCGCCCCCACCAGTGCGGGCAGTTGCAGGTTACTGCTGAGCATCACCGGGTCGCCAGCCGCTGAAATCATCGCCCAACCCAGCAGCGGCAACACCAGCATCAACGCGTACAACAGCACATGGGAAGCCTTGGCTGCGAGCCTTTGCCACACCGGTAAATCCGCTGGCAACGGCGGTTGGCGCGTCGAGAAACGCACCCCCAGGCGCACGATCACCAGCGCCAGAATCGCAATGCCCAGCGGCTTGTGCAGGTGGATCAGCCACTCATGGCGCTCCGACACCGACGCCGCCAGACCCGCGCCGATAAACAGCATGGCGATGATCATCAACGCCATCAGCCAGTGCAGCACGCGCGCCAGGGGCGCAAAGAACCGTGGTTGAGCATTCATGGCTTCGACTCCTGAGGGGCGCTGTGCAACGGGCTGACTTCACCGGCGCGGCGCAGGTACGAACTGGCATACGCGGCCGAACGGGCGGCCAGCAAGGGGTCGTTGGAGGCTTGGATACCACTGGGCAGAATCAGCGGGTCAAAGTTGATATCGCGGCAATCACCGTCTGCCTGGGGCTGGCTGCTTTGCAGCACCAACGTGCCGGCGTTGAGGACCTTGTGCGCGCCGGTCCAGGTCTTGCTTGCGTCGTCCAGCGGGTCGCCGGGGTTGGCCAGGGTCATGTTCAACTGCCAACGCAATGGCCCGGCGGCCAGGCGTCGCACCAAGTCCTGCTCGAGGAAGTCACTGCCAGCAGGTGCGGTATCACCCGCCGCGTCCTGGCTCTGGGGCACCACCTCCCAACGCACGGCCTGGCGCGTACCATCGGCAGCCACCAGGTAAAACGCGTTGATGCCGTTATAGGTTTCAGTCGCATAACTGGCCGATGGCTTGGCGGTCTTGACCCAGGCCAGGAATGGCGCTGTCTCGGGGTGTGCGGCAAAAAACGCCGGCATGCTTGACGGGTTCGGCTTGCCGGTGGCCGGGTCTGGCGCACCGGCCTTGAGCAACTGGTAAAACGCCTCGGGCGTGCCCACTGGGAACACCGGCATGCTGTTCATCCCCGTACGCCATTGCTGGCCGTTGGCCTGGCTGAACTGCACGGCGAAACTGCGAATCGGCACACTGCTGTCCGGCGCGTAGGGGTTGCCGCTGGGCAAGGCAAAGCGGCCGATGATCGGAGTCTTGGCCTCGCTGAACACCTGGGCGTTGGAATAGGCACGGGCCTCGGTACTGCTCTCGAAATAACCCGCCACGCATACGCCCTTGGCATGGTTACGGCG
The DNA here is from genome assembly GCF_024519715.1 of Pseudomonas sp. Pse35. Lineage (NCBI taxonomy): Bacteria > Pseudomonadati > Pseudomonadota > Gammaproteobacteria > Pseudomonadales > Pseudomonadaceae > Pseudomonas > Pseudomonas sp. Pse35. Next base: position 42,975 of record NZ_JALJRP010000018.1, read on the forward strand.
AAAGCCCGGATGCACGCCGTTATTGGTTTCCAGGGCATTGACCAAGGTTTTTGGCCGCAGGCGTTGTGGGTCGAGCGTGCCATTGACGTAGGCAAATGCCCCGGCAACAACCGCAACCACGGCACCGATGCCGGCAAGTCGTGCGATCAGGCTCGCAGTGCTCAAAGGAGGACGGGGGGGTGATGAGTGATCTACCATGCAGGAACTCCAGGGCCAGAGGCCTCAGGCTGAAACATAAGGTCGGAGCATTAAGACGAACGCCGATTGGCTCTATTCCCAGGCCCTGGATTTATTTTGCGGAACGGGGAATATCCTTCAACGCCGGACGTCTCTCTAGTCCCAGCGTAGTGACCAGCCAGACGCCCATGCATGAACTCGACGAACAGTTACGTGAACTCATTCCCAGGTTGCGGCGTTTTGCCCTGTCCCTGACGCGCAACAGCAGCAGCGCCGATGACCTGGTGCAATCGACCCTGGAGCGCGCCATCGTCGCCTGGGCCGATAAACGTATCGAGGGCGATTTGCGCGCCTGGCTGTTTTCGATCCTCTACCGCCAGTTCCTCGACGCCCACCGCCGCAACCGCCGCTATGCACGCATGCTCGAATTCTTCACCGGCCGCGATGACGTGCAACCTTCGGTGGAACGCACGGTGCTGGCCCAATCCACCCTGCAAGCCTTCGACCAACTGAACACCGAACAGCGCGCCCTGTTGCTGTGGGTGTCCGTCGAGGGCTTGAGCTACAAGGAAGTGGCCGAGATCCTCAAGGTGCCCATCGGCACCGTGATGTCACGCCTGTCCCGCGCACGCCAAGCGCTGCGTCAACTCAGCGATGGCGAAATGACCGGCCCTGCCCTGCGGAGACTCAAATGATCAGCCTGCCCCCCAGCGAACGCGATTTACATGCCTACGTCGATCACCAATTGCTCGACACTGATCGCCGTGTGCTTGAAACCTGGCTGGCCAGCCACCCCGAAGTGGCGGCCCAGGTACAGGCCTGGCAACAGGATGCGCAGCTGCTGCGTGCGTCATTGAGCGGCGCCCTGCAACAGCCGCACAACCCGGCACTGGACCCGGCGCTGATTCGCCAGCGCATCAAGAAACAGTCCCGTCGGCACCTGGCCACGGCGGCGTTGTTGCTGATCGCCGTGAGCCTCGGCGGGGTTGGCGGTTGGCACGCCCGTGAAGCCACCCAGCCGCCGCTGTTGCCGATGACCGACGCCATGCAGGCCTATCGCCTGTTTGCCCAGGACGGCATCATGCCCGCCGACTACAACGCCCAGGACCGCGGCACCATGCAGGCCTGGCTCGACCGTTATTTCAACCAGGCCCATCGCCTGCCCGACCTGAGCCAAGCCGGTTTCAAGCCGGTCAGCGGGCGCCTGCTCACCACCGACCAAGGCGCGGCAGCCATGGTGCTGTACCAGGACGCCCAAGGCCGGCGCATCAGCTTCTACATCCGCCCGCCGGGCCCGAACAACGGTTTCCTGCCTCGCGGCAGCCGCAGTGCCGATGGCTTGCAGGCCGACTACTGGTCGGGCGGCGGCTACAACTATGCGATGGTCAGCCCGGTGGATCAGGCCGCCGCGTTGCAGACGCCATTCTAGAAACCGACGTCCAGCACCACATTATCCAGATAGGTGCCAGCCGGTGGTGTGGGCTGGTCGGTGTAGACCTTGGCGTTGTAGTTGTACACCTGGCTGCCATTGCCCAAGCCGTTTCCGGGGTTGACCTCGGCCGTGGAGCTGGCCCGCCGCGCCGCGCCGACACTGCCCCAGCGCGTGGTGCCGGCACTTTTGAAAATGTCATAGGCCAGGTAATTGCCGCCGGAAACCATACGTCGCCGGCCGCCGACACTCACCGGGTTCTGGCCATCGCTCAAGCCCACGGTATAGGCGCTGCCCTTGGTGCAGGCGATGTTGATGGTCTGCCCGCTCACCGCGGTAAACCCACTGACCACCGGCGCGCTGCCGAAGCTGATATTCGGGGCGGTGATCTGGCAGTCGTTGGTCACGGTCATGCTGACGGTCAGGGACGCCGTGCCACTGCCAGTGTCACGTCCCAGGCAAATGCCGCCAAGGCCGATCCCCGAGCAATAGTTCCACACCCAGGCGATGCTCAATGTCTCGGTGTACACCCCGGCGGCGACGTTGCTGCCGGTGATGCTGCTCAGGTACAGCGGTACGGTTTTCGCGCCGGGCCCTGCGATCAGGCCAATGCTCTGGGCGATGCCGCCAGCGCCGCCGAAATCGAATTGGCTGCCACGGGTGATGGGATAGCTGGTGCTGTTGTTGCCATAAATCGTATAGCTGATCACATCACCGGTCGGCCCGACCATGCCACTTTGCGACGATGTGATCGTGGCGTAAAAGTGGTCGGTGGACACCAGCAGCGATATCAACGCCGAGGTGCAACTCAACCCTGAATTAGTCGTAGAGCTGGTTTGCGCGGCAGTGCGCACCGTCATTGAGCTGATTGAGCCGAAACTGGGCGGCACGGTGGACACCACCGAACACGCCGCCATCGCCTGCCCGCAAAACAACAAACCTACGCCATATAACCCTACGCTGCCCCTCACCTGAACACTCCCTGTTCGATGCCTCATTGGCACACTAATGGCCCGATCAAGGGCACGTCCTGTTGCTGCTCATCAATATCGAATGTCGCCTGGCAGGTGCGGCCCTCACCGAGGGTGACCTGCAAGGTGTTGTGGGCGCTGAGGTTTTCCAGATACACCAGGCCATCCCAGCCGACCACCGCCTGGGTGTTGCTTTGTTCGTGCACTACCAGGCTGCCCAGCGGCAACTCCTGATGCTGGCGGTCCACCAGAGTGATGCTTGCAGCGAGCACCCGACGCAGGGGGAATTCCAGCAAGTAACCGCTGCCACGGCGTACCGATACGCGCTGCTCAACATTGGGGCTTTGCACATTCGCCGGCAGGTTCAAGGGGTCGATCTCGTATTTGCCGCGGTAATAGGCACTGCTCCACGGCACCAGCAAATGGCCGTTGCGGTCGGTCTGGCCCACCAGCTGGTTTTCGTAGCGCACCGGAATCCCGGCAAAGCCTTGGGTGCTCACTACCACAAAGGCGTCATTGATGCGGTTGGCGGCAAAGGTTTCGCCGCCCATCCACACCAGCGAGCCGCTGGCATCGGCCCAGCGCGTCATGGCCTCACTGCTGCCGTACACGCCGGCCTGCAACTGCACCGACTGCAAGCGCCAGGTCAGGTCGGCCTGTCGATAGCTGGGGGCATCGCCCTGGGCATAGCCGAGGTTGTAGCCCACCCCGCCTTCGCTGGGCACCGCGCGGCTGTAGTTGATGCGCTGGCGACTGGCGCCGTCCTTGCTGCGCTCGGTGCTCAAGGCCAAGCTGCCGTTGAGGTCGAACGGGATGACCAGTTGCGCCTGCATGGCCCAGTTGCTGTCACCGATTTCGCGGTTGGCTGACAGATAAAAGCTGGTGTTGCGCCACAACGGCTTGCTCCAGCTCAGGTTGAGCAGGCGCGTGCGCGAGTCGTCCGCCGCCTGCACGTCGAAATAGCCCAGGCCCAGGCTGCCGAAACGTTGGAGGTTGAGGCTCAGGGTCACCTGCTCGCTGCGCTTGCTGAGACTGGCGTATGGGGTATCGACCAGAGTCAGGTCGGCGTAGTCGTCGCGACGTTCCACCCGTTGGTACATAAAGCTGTAGCGCGTGCTGTTGTACTGGTAACCGAGGCTCAGTTGCTGGCCCGTGCGGCTGTCGAACTGGCTCTGGCTGAGGGCGGTATTGAGCACGCCGAAGTTGCCCAGGCGCAGGTTGCCACCGAGCCCGCCGAGGGTCAGGTCGCTGGAGGCTTCAGCGTGGCTCTCCAGAGTCAGGTTATCGGAATAGCCATAGCGGAACGTGCCACTGGCCACGCCCGGTCCGTAGCCGAAGTCCCGTAGGGTGTAGTCACGGCGCAAGGTACCGGCGGCCAGCGAAAAGTCCGTCAAGCCTTGTTGCAGCAAGGTGCTGGTGACGTAGAACGGTACCGTGGTCGACACTTGGCGGCCCAGGGCATCGGTGGTGACCACCACGGCCTCGCCGGCACCGTTGATGAATGGGATGTTGGTCAGGGTGTAGGGGCCGGGTTGCAGTCGCGCGCTGTCGGATTTGTAGCCGTTGATAAACAGGTCCACCGACGAGGGCACCGCCGCCTCACCGGCAAACTGCGGCAAGGGGTACGTGACCAGGTCGGGGCGCACGGCAAAATCCCGGGAAAGTTGCACCCCGCCCAGGCGCACCGAGCTACTCCAGGGCAGCGCGCCACTGATCACGTCGCCGGCCTCGTAGGTCAGCAGGCGCTCATCGTCGGAAAAACGCCAGGTGGTGTCGTAACGGCGGTAACCATTGTTGAGGGTGCCGCCGCTGATTCCATCGGACAGGGTCTGGCGCAGTTGCCCGGTGTTGGACAAGGTGCCCCAGGTGTCGAACAGCCGTACTTCGTTCCAGGCCGCGAGGTAACTGCCGCCATCGTCGGTGTCATTGAAATACACGTCATAGTTGAGCAAGGCGCCGAAGCTGCTCATGGCCTGGGTACGCGGATAGGTATTGCGGTTGCCGATGAACTGTTCCTGCAGCCAGGAGGGCGGCACATCCAGCAGCAGGCGCTGGCCGTTGCTGTCGTAGTCGCTGTGCAGGCCCGGCACCTGGTCCAGGGCCACACTGCCGACGGGCTCACCGGGCAGTTTCATGCCCACGTCCTGCAACGCGCTGGCCGGCACAAACAGCTGGCCGGCGCGCTGCTCGACCGCGATGACGCGGCCGGTGTCCATCTGGTTGACCACCAGTTCCAGAAACAGCTGTGCATCGGCAACTGCCTCCATGCTGCCGGGCGGCGGCGGCAGGTCGCCCGCCATCGCTGCGCCCCACAGCCCGCTTGCCACTGCCACCGACGGCCATAAAACCCGAGCCCAACCACGACTCACCATGGCGTTGTGTCCTTCAATGGACATCTCCATCCTGTTAAAACCCGGGCGTGTGCCCGTTGCGCTACATAACGGCTATCGCGTGGGCGCCAGGCTCTCCAGTTGCGGCGCGCCGTTGACGCGTACCTGCAACGGCTGGTCGGCCGATACGGCATCCGGCACCGGCCAGCGCATGCTCGCGCCCGGCAGCACATAGCCGAGCAAACCGTCCACCAACGGCCGGGTCTGCCCGCCCTGTTTGAATGACGCATCGGTAAGCCGCGCATGCACGGCGCCCTGGTTGCGCACCTCGATGTAGTTGCGCCCTGCCACGTTGACCTTTTGCCAACTCAACTGCGGCTTGCCCGCGCCCTTGGGGTCGCGCTGGCGGGTAGCGTCGTCCTTGCTCCACAGGCCGGCGCCATAGGCAAACAGCGGCACCGAATAACGCATCTGGAAGCGAATCGCCGCTGCCGTGTTCTTGCCCTCCGGCGGTGCTGGCACCTGCAGCGCCGAGGGGATTTCGTCAATGATGATGCGATAGGCCAACTCCTGCCCCGGCGGTACCTCCCGGGTGCGGGTCAGGCGCACCAGTTGCTTCTGGCCCGGCTCGATCCTGGCCACCGGCGGGCTGCCGATCACATCGCGCTGGTTCTGGTACTGCTCGTCGAAACCGTTCTGGCTCCAGGCAAACACGCGGATCTGCAGGTTGGCGGTCTCGGTGCCACGGTTCTCCAGCCACAGCGCGCTGGCCTGTTGGTCAGCCTCCAATACCGGGTCGATGGGCCAGATCAGCACCGAACTGGCCGCCTGTACAAACCCCGCCGAGCACAACGCCCCCAAGGCGAAACCCGCGGTCCATAACCGTCGCAAAGCACAACCCATGACACCCCTCCTTAAACCGTTAGCCCTACCACGTCAGCTGCACCTGCAGCGTGTCGCTGTACGTCCCCCCAGGCTGATTGCCCGGTAAAACCACCCGCCCGTAAATCGGCAGGCTGATATTGCTCGCATCGCTGTAGGTCACGCTGACGCTCTGGTTGATGCCCAGGCTCTGGCTGAATGCCGCATCGCGAAACAATTGGTAAGCCACCCGCGCGCTGCCACTGTTGAGCTGCAAATTGCGTCCGGTGCTGCTGTACAGGCCGCCATCCACGCTCATGCTCAGGGCCACGCCCGGCGTGCATTGCAGGGTTACCCCGCCAGTGAGAGCCGCTGTGACCGTGCTGGTGGCCAGGGCCGAATAGCTGCCGTAGGCCAAGGTGCCGTAGTTGGCGCCGCCGCCCACGATCAGACAGCCCGGCGTGATGGTCGCACTCACCTGGAAGCTCTGGTTGACCACCGCGGACAGCGGCAACGGTATCGCCAGGCCGATGGCGAGCAACACCCTGGGCCACATCGTTAGAACGTCAGTTCCACGGCCACGGTGTCGGTGTAGGTGCCCGCCGGCAGTCCCGCCTTGCCCACCGCCCGGCCGTAAAGGTTGACGGTCTGCGCCACGCCGGTACTGGTGGCGAGGGTCACCACGCCGTCAATCGCCAACAGCGCTGAACGCCCGCTGTCAGTGTAGAAATCGTAGGGCACGAAGTTACCCACGCCATCGGCCAGCGCACGAGTGCCACCGGGGGAAGCACCATCGTGGGCGCCGGCACGCACCTTGATTGTTGGCGCGGTGCCAGCCGAACACAGGATCGACAACGCGCCGCCGGTACCGGTGCCGCCGAGTAACTGGGCGTCGGCATTGGTAAACAGGCTGTTGGTGGTACCGAAGTTCAAGCTACCGAAATTCAGCCCGGTGGCCGCCCCGGAGCCGTTGACCTGGCAACTGGCGATCAAGGTCAGGCTGGAACTGATCTGCCCGGTCACCGTGGTCGCCGCGTTCAGGCTGGACGCCAGCCCCAGGCCCAGGGCACAGAGGCCGATTCGCGATACAAGTACATGCATGATATCCATCCTCGTGGTTTACCAATCCAGAGTCACCGTCAGGGTGTCTGTGTAGATGCCGGCCGGTAGGGCCCTGGTATTCGCCACCACGGAACCGAATACCGGGATCGGTACCTGGGTGCCCTGGGTCACGACGAAATTGCGTTGCTGGCCGATCCTGTAGGCACTGCGCCCCTGGGGATCCGCCGACAGTCGATAAGGAATGGTCTGGCGGCCATTGCTCAGGCGCCGCGTGGTGCCGTCGCCATTAGCGCCGCCGTCGATGGTCACCGTGAAACTGCTGACCACCGAGGGGTTGCAGGACACCGACAGCGGCGCCTTGTCAGCATCGGAAATCGACGCGCCCAGCGTGTTGCTCCAGGTCGGCCCCTGGCTGCCGAAATCCATTAGCGCCGTGCCGCCCTCAGGCGTGACCGGCGCGGTTTCCACGTCTTTGCTCACTTCGCAACTGGCGGTGATCACCAAACGCGCGTGGACCTGGCCGTTGACCACCGCCGCCTGCGCGTCATCCGCCAGCAACAGCAGGCCACCCAGGGCCGTCACAGCCAGGTAGCGGCTTACCATGTGACCGTGACCTTGAGCAGGTCGGAATAACGGCCGACAGCGGGAATGCCTTTGAGCGGTTCGATGCGGCCATACAGTGGCAGGTCGACAGAGCCGGTGTCCGGCACGCGGCCACTGATGGGCACGTCCACTGGCAAGGGGATCAGCCGCGCGGCGTCGGCATAGATTCGATAGGGGATGGGCCGACTGGAGGGCGCCGGATTGGCGAGATAACGTACTTCGCCGACGCCGCCATGCAGGCCGCCGTCAACGCGCACTTGGTAAGGCGTGTCGGGGTTACATTCCAGGCGCGGCTGGCGTTGGCTGATCAGGGCCGCACTCAGGGGGCCGGCCGGGTCATCCAGACGCGGGCCGCTGCCGAAATCCAATACGCCAAGTTGCTCGATGCCCGCATTGCGGGTGGTGCCCACCAACTGGCAACCCCGCTGCACGTCGATGCGCACCTCCACCTGGAGTTGCGCAGCAAACACCGTGTTGCAGAGCATCGTGCCCATGACAGCCAATACCGCCGGTCCCTTCACAGCCCCAATTCCTTATACAGGGGTGACAACTGTGTATGAGGTTAGCCAGTTAACGCGAAAGTGCCAGTTTGCATGGCTTGGGGCCCTTTCCTATTGGTCAAACGGCATCGGGCGTCCTACAGTGAGCGACCACCGTAATACAGAGTGTTTATTCTTGGCCGTGCTTGCCCTGCTCCAGCGCCTGCTGGGTAAAAAAACCGACGCCTCGGACGCCTCGCCTATCCCGGCGTATTTTCAAAAAAAGGCCGAACAACAGGGCTATACCCTCAGTGACGGGCAAATCCGGGCGATTACCGCCCTGAATCGCGAGGCACAACACCTGCTCAACGGCCAGGCCACGCGCAGCCTGTACCTGCACGGCCCGGTGGGGCGCGGCAAAAGCTGGCTGCTGGACGGATTTTTCCAGGCACTGCCCATCGCCGAGAAGCAGCGCGTGCATTTCCACACCTTCTTCGCCCGGCTGCACCAAGGCATGTTCCTGCACCGCGAGCGTGACGATGCCTTGGGCGCCACTCTGGACGAGTTGCTGACCGGCTGCCGCGTGCTGTGTTTCGACGAATTCCATGTGCACGATATCGGCGATGCGATGCTCATCAGCCGCCTGTTCAAGGCCCTGTTCCAACGCGGCGTGCTGGTGCTGGTGACCTCCAACTACCCACCCGAAGGCTTGCTGCCCAACCCGCTGTACCACGAACGCTTCAAGCCGGTGATCGAGCTGATCGCCGCGCGCATGGAGGTGCTGGAAGTCAGTGCGCCTCAGGACTTTCGCAGCCTGGCTCAGGCCCACGCCCAACAACGCTTCACGGGCGGCCAATATGTATGGCCAGGTACAACAGGCCAGCGTGAAAGCCTGGGCCTGCCTGCCACAGATTGCCCGGTGCAAACCCTGAAGGTCGGCACTCGGCAGTTACAGTGCCGAGGCCATCAGGCACGAACCATCGCATTTACCTTCAACGACCTGTGCGAACAGCTCACGGCGGTCATGGATTACCTGTTGTTGTGCCAGGACTTCGACCACTGGATCATCGACGGCCTGCCGCATCTGGCCGAATGCCCCATCGCCGTGCAACAGCGCTTTATCAACCTGGTAGACGTGCTCTACGACCAGGACAAGCAACTGACACTTATCGGTCACCAGCCCCTGGATAAATGCCTGGAAGGCCAGGCCATCGACCTCGCCCGCACCGCCAGCCGCCTGCGCCAATTGCACACGCGCTGCCCGCAACCCGCGCCCGAGCCGCTATCATGAGCGCCTTTTACGCCTCCTTCCGAGCACTGCGCCCTGCATGAATACCCTCGCCCAACTCAAGGCTGGCCAATTGGCTGGCGTTACGCGCCTGGACCTGGCCTGCGGGCTGACCGAGTTCCCCCGGGAAATCTTCGAACTGGCCGATTCGCTGGAAATCCTCAACCTCACCGGCAACGCCCTGAGCAGCCTGCCCGACGACCTGCACCGCCTGACACACCTGCGTGTGCTGTTCTGTTCGGACAACGCTTTTACCGAACTGCCCGAATGCCTGGGCCAGTGCGCCAAACTGAGCATGATCGGCTTCAAGGCCAACCAGATCAGCCAGGTAGCCGCCGCCGCCCTGCCGCCACAGTTGCGCTGGCTAATCCTCACCGACAACTGCATCAGCCAATTGCCCGATGAACTGGGTCAGCGCCCGTTACTGCAAAAATTGATGTTGGCCGGTAACCAGTTGACCGACCTGCCGCCAAGCCTGGCCCAGTGCCAAAACCTGGAGTTGATCCGCATCGCCTCCAACCGCCTCACCCACCTGCCGCAGTGGCTGCTGACCCTGCCGAGCCTGACCTGGCTGGCCTATGCCGGCAATCCGGTGGAAATGGCCGTGCAGGTAAGCGCTGACGAGGCGACGCCGAACATCGCCTGGCAGGAGCTGGAAATGGGCGAAGTCCTGGGCGAAGGCGCTTCGGGGATCATTCGCAAGGCGCTGTGGAAACCCCATGCGTTGCCGGTCGCGGTCAAGCTGTACAAGGGCTCCATCACCAGCGACGGTTCACCACTGCATGAAATGCAAGCCTGCATCGCGGCCGGGCTGCATCCCAACCTGATCAAGGTTGAAGGACGCGTCATCGGCCACCCCGACAACCAGGCCGCGCTGGTGATGGAGCTGATCGACCCGAGTTACCGCAACCTCGCAGCCCTGCCGAGCCTGGCGTCGTGCACGCGGGATGTCTACGAACCCACCATCCGTTTCAGCCTGGACGTGGCACTGCGCATGGCGCGGGGCGTTGCTTCGGTGGCGGCGCACCTGCATCGGCACGGCATTACCCATGGTGACCTGTATGGTCACAATATTTTGTGGAACGCAGCAGGTGATTGCTTGCTCGGAGACTTTGGCGCGGCGTCATTCCATGCCACGGCGAACACCCTGGAAACCCGTGCGCTGCAGCGTATTGAAGTGCGGGCGTTCGGGGTGCTGCTGGGGGAGTTGTTGGAGCGGGTTGAGGCACAAGCTATTGACAAGATGCTGTGCGAACTGTGCGAGCGTTGCTGTCAGCCGGATGTACTGGCCCGACCAGGCTTTGAGGAAATCGAGGCCCTGCTGGAATCTCTGCAGCACCCCTGAACTAATGTGGGAGCGGGCTTGCTCGCGAAGGCTGTGTGACAGTCAACAGATGTATTGGCTGTTCCACCGCATTCGCGAGCAAGCCCGCTCCCACATATTAACCGCGTGTACTCAGATAGAAATCAGCCCGCCAGGCCGACAAACATATCCTGCACATCATCATGATTGTCCAGGCCTTCCAGGAACGCCTCGACTTCAGCCATCTGCTCATCGGTCAAACCGCTGACCGGGTTCTTGGAGATATAGCCCAGCTTGGCCGACAGCACGGTAAAACCCTGCTCCCGCAAGGCTTTCTGCACGGCATCCAGGTCGGTGGTTTCGGTAATGAACAAGGTGGCGCCTTCTTCACCCTCTTCAAAGTCTTGGGCACCGGCTTCGATGGCGGCCATTTCTGGATCGGCGTCTGGCGTGTCCGGTGATGCTTCGATCAGGCCCACATGGTTGAAATCCCAGGCCACCGAACCGGAAGCGCCCAGTTGGCCCTTGCGGAAGGCCACGCGGATTTCCGCCACGGTGCGGTTGATGTTGTCGGTCACGCACTCGACGATCAAAGGCACCTGGTGCGGCGCAAAACCTTCGTAGGTCACGCGGTGGTATTGCACGGTCTCACCGAGCAGACCGGCGCCCTTTTTGATCGCGCGGTCCAGGGTTTCCTTGGGCATCGAGGCCTTTTTGGCCTGCTCCACCACCAGGCGCAGGTGCGCGTTGGTCGCGGTATCGGCGCCGTTGCGGGCGGCGATGGTGATTTCTTTCACCAGCTTGCCGAAAATCTTGCCCTTGGCATTGGCTGCCGCTTCTTTATGTTTGACTTTCCACTGTGCGCCCATGACTCACTCTCTTATTTCCATCGCGCCGAAACGTCTACTGGCCGGCGCTTTGGGGGCAGAGTTTATAGCGCGAGAACGCTTCGTTCCACCAAAAAACCGGCCAGGGTACTCAGGTGCGCAAGGGTTTGATCACCGCATTGCGGTCCGGCACAAAATCCCCGGCCTGGGCCAGTACGGCGGGCCTGGCATTCCAGTAGGGCATCAGCACCAGCGACGAAAACAGTGCCGCACCGGCAAACACAATAAATACCGTAACGGTATCGAAATAGCCTGGCAGCAAACCACCCAGGATCGCTCCCACCGAACCGCAGCCGTTGACAAAGCCCGCAGCGGTAGCGCCGGCCTTGGCGGTGCCGAAGTCGATGGCCGCCGTGCTGCTGATCATCGAGTCCGGCCCATACAGCGTCAGCCCCATGACAAACAGCAACGTCATCACCAGCACCACACTGCCGGTGTGCAGCGCGCCCATAAACAACGCCAGGGCAACCGTCAGCGCCAACAGGCTGAGCACGCAGGCGGGCATGCGCCGAGCACCGAACAGTTTGTCGGAGGCCAGGCCGATCAACACCGGCCCCAATAAACCGGCCAGCTCAAACGCGGTGGGCACGATGGCGGCACCGACCTTGCCCACCGACGGCATCTGCTCGTAGACGATCACCGGCCCCCACAACAGAATCGCGTAGCGCGCCGGCTTGAGCAGGAAGTAAGCCAGCCCCAGGGTCAACACCGTACGGTTGCGCAGGATCGCGCGCAGGGGCTCGAGTACGCTCACGCGCTGTTCGGCGGCCAACTGCTCGGCGCTCAGCACCGGCTCGGGCTCGACTGTCGGCAAGCCCACATCCTGCGGGGTATTGCGCTGGAACATAAAGAAGAGCACGGCCACCACCGCGACCACTGCGGCGCTGGAAATAAACGCCGCATGCCAGCTGCCGATCAGCGTATAAGCCCACCAACCGGCAAACGGTGACGCGACCAACCCGCCAAATGCATAACACGAACTCCACAGCCCCAGCACCCGCCCCCGCTGCTGGGCCGGGAAGAAACTACCAAGGTTCTTGCACAACCCCGACCAGCCAGTGGACTGGGCCAAGCCCTGTACCAACATGCAGGTGACAAAAATCGGCAAAGTGGCACAGGTGCCCATCACCAGCGCCGCGCCTGCGGAAATCAACAAGCCACCGAGCACCACTACCCGTGGCCCGAAGCGGTCTGCAAGCATGCCCCAGGTGAACTGGCCCACCGCATACGCTGCGAGATAGAGGCCATCCAGGTTAGCCATCGTCATTTTGTCGAGGGGGAAACTCGGGTCGTCGCCAATCCCCAGCTTTGCCACCGAAAAGGCTTTGCGGGTGAAATAGAACGCGGCGTACGCCAGCCAGGTAATGGCGAAAATCTGCACGCGCCAACGCTTGATACTACCCATAGGGATATTCATGGTGGTTCTGACCTCAGGTGTGAGTGTGCCGGCAGAATCGAAAGAAAACGCCTGTTGTTCTTATGGTTGAGCACTGCAATGCCGGGCCTTGGATAGCGCGGTATTGGTCAGATGGGTGCGATGTGCCTGCGCCCATGGCCGCCGTGGTTGTAGGACTCAACCTACGGCGGCTGAGGTGCATCAAAACAATGGCTGACTCATAGGTAAAATCGATTTATCGTATTTCAAATATAAGCTCAGGTTTTAAGAGGACGTACCATGTCGGTTTCCCATGCCCAGCTCAAAGCCTTCCATGCGGTGGCCATTCACGGCAGTTTTACCGGGGCTGCAGAACGGCTGTTCCTGACCCAGCCTGCGATTTCCGACCAGGTGCGCAAACTTGAAGAGCGCTTCGGCGTATTGCTGTTTCACCGCAACAAGCGTTCGGTGCGCCTGACCGATCTGGGTGAACGCCTGCTGGGTATCACCCAGCGCCTGTTTGTGATCGAGGCCGAAGCCGAAGAATTGCTGCAGGATTCGCGTGCCCTGCTCACCGGCACCCTTACCCTGGCGGTGGATGCGCCCGTGCACGTCCTGCCGCAGATTGCACGCTTCTGCCAGCGCTACCCTGGGATCAGCGTGAAGATCGAAACGGGCAATACCGATGAGTCACTGTCGCGCCTCTACAACTACCAGGCCGATCTGGCGCTGTTGGGGCGCGATGTCGATGATGTGCGCCTGTTGTCAGTGCCGCTGCCCGACGACCAACTGCTGGCTTTTGTCGCACGGGACCATGCCTGGGCCGGGCGCGAGTCGATCTGCCTGGCCGACCTCGATGACACCCCGCTGGTACTGCGGGAAACCGGCTCGGTCACCCGTCAGACCCTCGAACAGGAAATGCGCCAGGCCGGCCTGCGCATTCGTCCGGCGATCCAGGTGGAAGGCCGCGAGGCCGCCCGTGAAGCCGTGGTGGTAGGGATTGGCGTGGGCGTGGTGTCGGCGGCAGAGTTCGGTGCCGATGCACGGGTGTACGCCATGCCGATCCGCGATTGCACCCAACGCATGAAAGAAACCCTGGTGTGCCTGAAAGAGCAAAGTTCACGCCGTGTGGTCGCGACCTTTCTGGAGATTGTGCGTGAGAGCCTTCACGCCAACTCGAAAAACGCCTGAATCAAGCGCAGCGAGCGACGGCGCTCCATGCAGCCGAGCATATGCCGATTCAGCAGGCCATCGCCGAGGATCGGCACTGCCTGCACACGCGGGTCCGGGCTGACCTCCATCGACGACACCACGCCCACGCCCAACTCTGCCGCCACCGCCTCGGCCACAGCTTCCCGACTGTCCAGTTCCAGCAGCACTTTGGGCTGCACATTCGCCGCCAGGCAGGCGTCGTCAAAGGTGCGGCGGGTGGTGGAACTGGGCTCGCGCAGCACCATGATCACCTCATGCAACTGCGCCAGTTCAATACCGTCGGGCTGCTTGGCCCACGGGTGTGCGGCCGGCACCAAGGCGCAAATCCGTGACTGGTCCAGGGGTTGCAAGTGCAGGCCATTGCGCGGTTCCACCTCGGTGAGCACCGCCACATCCGCATGTTCGGACAGCAACGCCACCAGGGTTTCCTGGGCATTGCCCAAACGCAGGTTCACGGTAATGCCGGGGTAGCGCGCACGCAGGCTGGCGATCATAGGCATCACCAGGTGGGGGCCATCCGCCGCCACTTCCAGGCGCCCGGTGAGCAACTGGCGGTTGGCCTCCAGCAGGGTTTGCGCCTCGTCGACCAACCCGAAGATAGCCCGCGTGATGGCCGCCAGGCGTGCGCCCTCCTCGGTCAATTCCACCCGACGTGCGGTGCGGCGCAACAGCGGGATCTGGTAGTGCTCCTCAAGCGCCTTGATATGCCCGGTCACCGCCGGCTGGCTGATAAACAGCCGAGCCGCCGCACGGGTAAAACTGCCCTCACGGGCCACGGCATCGAATGCACGCAGTTGGAACAGATTCATAGCTATCGGCCTCACTGATAGCTCGCATAACAACAAACAATTTGATTGATGACAAGCCAAACTGCAATTTAGGCGCCGTAGCTTGAACCCCAACCCCTTGCGAGGATTTGACATGCCCACTGCCGCGCCGATCCTGTTGACCCCCGGCCCCCTGACCACCTCGAACCGCACCCGCCAGGCGATGATGACGGACTGGGGCTCGTGGGACGACCGCTTCAACCAGCTCACAGCCAGTGTGTGCAGCCAGTTGCTGGCGATCCTCAACGGCGCCGACAGCCACCACTGCGTGCCGTTGCAAGGCAGCGGCACCTTCGCCGTCGAAGCTGCGATCGGCACCCTGGTCCCCCGCAATGGCAAGGTGCTGGTGCTCATCAACGGCGCCTACGGCAAGCGCCTGGCGAAAATCTGCGAGGTGCTTGGCCGCGCATTCAGCACCTTTGAAACCGCCGAAGACGAGCCCACCACTGCCGCCGATGTGGATCGCCTGCTGCACGCCGACAGCGCCATCACCCACGTCGCGCTGATTCATTGTGAAACCAGCACCGGCATTCTCAACCCGTTGCCGCAGATCGCCGAGGTGGTCAAACGCCACGGCAAGCGCCTGATCATCGACGCCATGAGTTCCTTCGGCGCGCTACCGATTGATGCCCGCGAAATCCCCTTCGACGCGCTGATCGCCGCCTCGGGCAAATGCCTGGAAGGCGTACCGGGCATGGGCTTTGTCTTTGCGGAAAAACACGCACTGGCCGCGGCACAGGGCAACTGCCATTCCCTGGCGATGGACCTGTTCGACCAGCACAGCTACATGACCAAAACCGGCCAGTGGCGCTTCACCCCGCCGACCCACGTGGTCGCCGCCTTGCATGAAGCGCTGCTGCAGTACGCCGAGGAAGGCGGCCTGCCCGCCCGTCACCAGCGCTATGCAAATAACTGCCAGGCCTTGCTGGACGGCATGGCCGAACTGGGCGTGCGCAGTTTTCTACCGGCGGCTATCCAGGCGCCGATCATTGCCACCTTCCACGCCCCCGACGATCCTCGCTATCAGTTCAAAGCGTTCTACGAACGGGTCAAGGCCAAGGGTTTCATTCTGTACCCGGGCAAATTGACCCAGGTGGAAACCTTTCGCGTGGGCTGCATCGGTCATGTCGACGCGGCCGACATGCGCGCAGCCGTCAAGGCCATCGCCGAGGTGCTGCAAGAAATGTGCAGGAGCGAGCTTGCTCGCGAAGAGTGTTAACGAAAACGCGGGCATCCTGAGTTAACGCGGCGCCTGGATGTTTTTCGCGAGCAAGCTCCTACATAGATGAATGTTATTACCCCACAGGATCTGAACCATGAACTATCAAAACCCCAACACCCTCCAGGCCGTTATCCTCGACTGGGCTGGCACCGTGGTCGATTTCGGCTCCTTCGCCCCCACGCAGATTTTTGTCGAGGCCTTCGCCGAGTTCGACGTGCAGGTGTCGATCGAGGAAGCCCGTGGCCCGATGGGCATGGGCAAGTGGGACCATATCCGTACGCTCTGCGACCAGCCGCAGGTTGCCGAACGCTACCGCAAGGCGTTCGGCCGCACGCCCACCGACGACGACGTGACCGCCATCTACCAGCGCTTCATGCCGCTGCAGATCGAGAAAATCGCCGAGCACTCGGCCCTGATCCCCGGCGCCCTCGACACCATCGCCGCCCTGCGCGGCCAAGGCATCAAGATCGGCTCCTGCTCCGGCTACCCCAAGCAGGTGATGGACAAGGTCGTGGCCCTGGCCGCCACCAATGGCTACGTCGCCGACCATGTCGTGGCCACTGACGAAGTGCCCAACGGCCGACCATGGCCGGCCCAGGCGTTGGCCAACGTGATAGCCCTGGGCATTGATGATGTGGCGGCCTGCGTGAAGGTCGACGACACCGTGCCGGGCATTCTCGAAGGTCGCCGTGCCGGCATGTGGACCGTGGCCCTGACCTGCTCGGGCAATGCGCTGGGCCTCACCTACGAGCAATTCCGCGCCCTGGACACCGACACACTGGCCAGCGAACGCCAGCGCATCGAAGCGATGTTCGAAGCTTCACGCCCACACTACCTGATTGACACCATCACCGATCTGCCACAGGTCATCAGTGACATCAACCAGCGCCTGGCCCGCGGGGAAATGCCGCAGGCCTACTGACCGAGGTCAAGACAACGGCATTGGCAACAAGCGCAGCGCTCAAAACAGGCATAGAGTTAATGCACTCCATCGCTAAAGAATGGAGGTATGCCCTGATGAGTGAGGAACACAGCGATGCCGTGGAAAAATTCCGATACACGCTACAGCACCATGTCGATTGCGTTGCACTGGTTGATGGTGGTGCTGCTGGCGGTGGTCTACGCCTGCATTGAACTGCGCGGCCAATTCCCCAAAGGCAGCGGCGCACGCACGCTGATTGTGGAAATGCACTTTATGCTCGGCCTTACCGTGTTTGTGCTGGTATGGCTGCGCCTGTTCGCACGCAGCCTGGGGGTGGCGCCGAAGATCGTGCCGGCACCGCCGCAATGGCAAAGCCTGCTGGCGACACTGATGCACGCTGCGTTGTACGCGTTGATGATCGGCATGCCGATTGCCGGCTGGTTGATCGTCAGCGCCGAAGGGCACTCGGTGATGTTCTATGGGATGGAGTTGCCGCCGTTGATTGGGGAAAACAAGGCACTGGCCAAGGAGATTGAAGGCTGGCATGTGCTGTTTGGCCAGATCGGTTATTGGCTGATCGGGCTGCACGCGTTGGCGGGCATCTTTCATCATTACGTGATGCGCGATAACACGGCGCTGCGCATGATGCCGGGTGGGAGGAGGCTTTAACCCAGCCAATTAGCTCCCCTGTGGGAGCGGGCTTGCCCGCGAAGGCGGTGTGTCAGTCACAGTGCCTCTTACTGCAAGACCGCTTTCGCAGGCAAGCCAGCTCCCACAAGAGGTTCGCGCCAGTCGCTGAAGCCTCGGCGGCCTTGCAGGCCGCCGGTATGGATGAAGATCAGGCGCATGCCGGGGGCAAAGCGTCCGGCCTCGATCTGCTGTTTCAACGCCAGCAGCGCCTTGCCGGTGTAAAGCGGTTCCAGCGGTAGACCGCACGCTAGTTCGGTGCGCTGAATGAAGTCGAGCAACAGTGGATCGGCTTTGGCAAAGCCGCCGCGACTGGCGTCCAGCAATGTATAACCGTCCTGCACGATGGCACTCACGTTCTGCGCCACACCGTGGTCATCCGGCACCGCCATGGCGCCATATACCGGATGCGCGCCCGCCTCCGCCAGTGCCAGCCCGGCCAGTGTCGTGCCGGTACCCGCCGCCAACCACCAGGCGTCGTAATCGCTCCAACCGAGGCTGTCCAGTTGCGCCCGCGCCTGCTCGACCAACACGCCACAGCCCTGCGCACCGGCCAGCCCACCGCCGCCTTCGGGTATCGGATGAAAGCCAGGATACTGCTCGCGCCAAGGCAACCAGAAACCCGCTTCATGCCGCGCCCTATAACCGCCATAACCGAGCCAATGCAGTTGCATGCCAAACGCTTTGAGGTCGAGAACCGTGGGGGTGTCTCGAGGATGGCCCCGCAGCAGGCCGACCGTGGAAAAACCAAAGCGCTTGCCCGCCGCCGCCAGCGCATGCAAATGGTTGGAGTACGCACCGCCGAGACTCATCACCCCGGCGGCTCCAGCGTGTCGGGCCTGGGCCAGGTGCTCGGTGAGCTTGAACCACTTGTTGCCACTGATCAGCGGGTCGATACAGTCCAGGCGCAGCACGGCCAACTCGACTCCGTTCAGCCAGTCCAGGTGCAAGGGTTCAAGGGGCGCGTGAGGAAGCCAGTCGAAAGGGCCCATCGGCAGGTATCTGAATGAAAAGAGGGCGGTAGTCTACCACCGCCCCTCTTGGCGTATTACAGCTCTGCAGCCAGGCGCGAGCCCTGGTTGATGGCGCGCTTGGCGTCCAGTTCGGCCGCCACATCGGCGCCACCGATCAGGTGCACGTTCTGGCCGGCGGCGACCAGGCCGTCGTGCAATTCGCGCAGCGGGTCCTGGCCGGCACAGATGACGATATTGTCCACCGCCAGGACTTGCGGCTCGCCCTCGGCGCCGATGCGGATATGCAAGCCTTCATCGTCGATCTTCAAGTACTCGACGCTGTTGAACATCTGCACCTGCTTGTTCTTCAAACCGGTGCGGTGGATCCAGCCCGTAGTCTTGCCCAGGCCATCGCCCACTTTGGAAGCCTTGCGTTGCAGCAGGAACACTTCACGGGCCGGCGCGTGGCGCTCGGGTTTGATCCCGGCCACGCCACCACGGGCTTGCAGCTGAGTGTCGATGCCCCATTCTTTCCAGAACGCCTCACGATCCAGGCTGGTGGATACGCCTTGGTGGACGAGAAATTCAGACACGTCAAAACCGATGCCGCCGGCGCCGATCACCGCCACGCGCTTGCCCACCGGCTTGCGCTCGAGGATCACGTCCAGGTAACTCAGGACCTTGGCGTTGTCGACACCGGGAATCGCCGGGGTACGCGGTGCGATGCCGGTGGCCAGGATCACTTCGTCATAACCGCCCGCTACCAGTTGCGCAACGTCGACACGGGTGTTGAGGCACAGCTCGACGTGGGTGGTCTGCAATTTGCGTTTGAAATAACGCAGGGTCTCGAAGAACTCTTCCTTGCCCGGCACGCGCTTGGCGATATTGAACTGGCCGCCGATCTCGCTGGCGGAGTCGAACAAGGTCACCTGATGCCCGCGCTCGGCGGCCACGGTAGCCGCGGCCAAACCCGCAGGGCCTGCGCCGACGACCGCGACCTTTTTGATCTGCTTGACCGGCAAGTAATTGAGCTCGGTTTCGTAGCACGCCCGCGGGTTGACCAGGCAGGTGGTGAGCTTGCCGCCAAAGGTATGGTCCAGGCATGCCTGGTTGCAGCCGATACAGGTATTGATCTCATCGGCGCGCCCGGCGGCGGCCTTGTTGACGAACTCGGGGTCGGCGAGAAACGGCCGCGCCATCGAGACCATATCGGCGTCGCCTTCGGCCAGGATCTGCTCAGCAATTTCCGGGGTGTTGATGCGGTTGGTGGTGATCAGCGGAATCTGTACCGAACCGCGCAATTTGGCCGTGACTTTACTGAACGCACCACGGGGTACCTTGGTGGCGATGGTCGGGATACGTGCTTCGTGCCAGCCGATACCGGTGTTGATGATCGTCGCGCCGGCCTGTTCGATGGCCTTGGCCAACTGCACGATCTCTTCCCAGACACTGCCGCCTTCCACCAGGTCGAGCATCGACAGGCGGAAGATGATAATGAAGTTCGGGCCTACGGCTTCGCGTACGCGGCGCACGATTTCCACCGCCAGACGCATGCGATTTTCAAAGCTGCCGCCCCAACGGTCGGTGCGATGGTTGGTATGGGCAGCGAGGAACTGGTTAATGAAGTAGCCTTCGGAGCCCATGATTTCGACGCCGTCATACTCGGCGACCTGGGCCAGCAGCGAGCAGGTGACAAAATCCTGGATCTGCTTTTCGATGCCCTCTTCATCCAGTTCCTTGGGTTTGAACGGGTTGATCGGCGCCTGGATAGCGCTCGGAGCCACCTGCTTGGGGCTGTAGGCGTAACGCCCGGCGTGGAGGATCTGCATGCAGATCTTGCCACCCGCGTCGTGCACGGCTTGGGTAACGATCTTGTGCTTGCTCGCCTCTTCTTCGGTGGTCAGCTTGGCTGCACCGGCGTACACGCCGCCTTCATCATTGGGGCCAATGCCGCCAGTGACCATCAGGCCTACGCCGCCACGGGCGCGCTCGGCAAAATAGGCCGCCATACGCTCGAAACCGCCGGGCTTTTCTTCCAGGCCGGTGTGCATCGAACCCATCAGGGTACGGTTGCGCAAGGTGGTGAAACCCAGGTCCAACGGGGCCAGCAGGTGCGGGTAGGCAGCAGCGGTCATGGTACAGCTCCACAACGGATCATCACGGGACGTGGCGCACTCGAACGGCGTGCCATCGGTTTATGTCCCACAGACTAAGAGGCGGTGGACCACGGCTCAATGACTGAAACTGACAAGTTATTGATCCAAATGCACAGCGCCCCTTGGCAAGCCACGCCATGGGCCCTACCCTAGTCGCGAACCCTGCACCTGGTCTGTTGTCTGTTGCCCCATGCGTAAACTTCTAGCGTTCACCGTCATCATGGCCCTGGTTGCCTCACTCGCCGCGTATCTGGTCTGGACCCAGGAGCGCCCCGTGGCGCATTACCTGTCCGACCTGCGCATCACCCTCGCCGTCAACGAGGGCGAACCAGCCGACCGGGGCAACCTGCTGGGTATCCAGCCGGAACTGTTCCCTGCCGATTACCAGAGCCTGGAACGCCTGCATCTGAAGCTGTCCGCCTACCTGCAAAATGCCCGGGACCTTGGGCTGATCAATGCCAAGACCGTTGTGGTGCTGCCGGAACATATCGGCACTTGGCTGATGCTCGGCGGAGAAAAGAATGAGCTGTACCAGGCCGCTCACCTCAAGGACGCCATGAACTGGCTGTCGATCAGCAACCCGCTGCAATTTGCCAAAGCCTGGATCAGCGCCACTGGCGACAACCGCATGGACGATGCGTACCTGCGCATGAAAGCCCCGGCAATGGCCCGCGACTATCAAGTGTTGTTTGGCGGCCTCGCCAAAGAATTTGGCGTGACCCTGGTGGCCGGTTCCATCGCCCTGCCCAACCCGAGCGTGATCCAGGGGCAACTGGAGATCGGCCACGGCGCGCTGTACAACGCCAGCGTGGTGTTCGCCGCCGACGGCTTGCCGCTGGGCCAGCCGCAGCGCCAGCTTTACCCGATCTACGATGAACGTGGCTTTATAGAACCTGGCGATGAGCATGTCGTCAACGTTGTCGATACCCCCGCCGGGCGCCTGGGCATTCTGGTCGGCAGCGACAGCTGGTACCCGGACAACTACCGCAAGCTCAACGAGCAAGGCGCGCAATTGATCGCGGTACCCGCTTTTGTCACCGGCCGCGATACCTGGGACCGTCCGTGGCGCGGTTTCAAGAGTGTGTCTACGCCCTCAGAAGTGAGCCTCAAGCCTGAAGAAACCAGTGAGGGCGCGGCCTGGCGTCGCCTTACCCTGATCAGCCAGCCGCCTGTCAGCGAAGCCACCGCGGGCATGAGCGTCTTTCTGCGCGGACAATTCTGGGACCTGGGCAGCGCCGGCCAAAGTTTTCTCAGTCGCAATGGGCAAGTCTTCGCCGATGGCGACGCCCATGGTGCGCGCCTGCTGAATATCTGGCTGTAGCGCCGTGAAGCCGGTGCGCCTGGGGGATCTGTCGGTGGGCTTCGTGCACACCCTGGCCGACGCCATCCACAGCCACGGCCTGGACCCACAGCCCCTGCTGCTGCAATACGGCCTCGATCCAGCTCGCCTGGCTGAGGCCGGCGCACGCTTGTCGATCCCGCGCTACATGCGCCTGGGCCACGCGGCCATCCAACTGACCGGCAACCCCGGCCTGGGTCTGCGTATGGGCCAGCTCAGCCGCTTGAGCCAGGCTGGTCTTGCCGGCGTTACTGCCGCCCAAGCGCCCACCGTGCGCGAAGCGGCACGCACGCTCACACGCTTTGAAGCACTGTACGGCTCCAACTATCGCGGGCAATCAAGCTTTCATGAAGACGCCGAAGGCGCGTGGCTGAGGTTTTATTCCATCAGCCCCTACAACACCTATAACCGCTTTGTGGTGGATTCGATCATCGCCGGCTGGCTGCAGCAATTGTCTGGCCTGGCCCAACAGCCGGTGCAGGCCCAGCGCATTGAAATCGAATTCGACGCGCCGGACTACCACGACCACTACAGGGTGCTGGGAGAGGGCGTGGTCCACTTCGGCGCCGAGGTCAATCAACTGCGCCTCAGCCAACCCACCCTGGCGCTGCGCAACCCGCAGCATTGCCCAAGCACCTGGCACCTGTTGCTACAGCTGTGTGAAAGGGAATTAGAGCAGTTGACCCGCACCCGCAGCCTGCGCGAGCGCATTACCCGGTTGCTCGGGCCGATGCTCAATGGCGGCCGGGAACCCGACCTGGAGGAAGTGGCGGCACGCTTGAAGCTGCCAACCTGGACATTGCGGCGCAAACTGGCCGAGGAAGGCACGCAGTTTCGCGCGATCCTCAATGACACCCGTCGCGACCTGGCCATGACCTACATTCGCGATAC
The DNA here is from genome assembly GCF_024519715.1 of Pseudomonas sp. Pse35. Classification (NCBI taxonomy): domain Bacteria; kingdom Pseudomonadati; phylum Pseudomonadota; class Gammaproteobacteria; order Pseudomonadales; family Pseudomonadaceae; genus Pseudomonas; species Pseudomonas sp. Pse35. The sequence goes on from NZ_JALJRP010000018.1 coordinate 65,949, forward strand.
GGAACTGGCGTTCGGCGAGATCGCCTACTTGCTCGGTTTTGCTTCGGCCCAAGCCTTCCAAAGGGCCTTCAGGCGTTGGAACAACCAGACCCCAGGGGAATTTCGCCGCAGTCAGCGCCACTCCGCCTGAAGTCGGTGTTACAGCTCGGTGGCATCGTCGGCAGGATCCAGTGGGTCTAGCTCGAATGCCTGATACTCCAGCAGCTCTTCCTGGTAATCGTCCATGGTGGACTCCTTTTCGTGTTGAAAGCGGTTGCAGATTAATGACCTGCGAACCCAGCCTAAAGTGCCGTCATGACGAAAAAATGTCGACGCCGTGACATTCCTGCTCTTCAGGATTAAACGTAGCGGCGATCACTTGATTTAACTCAACCGCAACCTCGGTCAAAATGTGGGAGCGGCTTTGCTCGCGAAAGCGGTGGGTCATTGAACACACTTGGCGACTGTTACACCGTATTCGCGAGCAAGCCCGCTCCCACATCAGAACAGCATTGCGTTACTGCGCAGGCATCGGAAGCGGTGGAATCGCTTCCGTCGGCGCCGGCAAGGACGGATCAGTCGGCGCCGGTGCAACCGGAGCAGGCTCTGTCACCGGTGCAATCGGTGCAGCCTCAGGTGGCGGCGCAAGCGGCTCTGCAGCCGCAGGCGCTACAGGCACATCCTTCGGCGCTTCGACCTTCTCGGCTGCCGGAGCGGTCTTGGGCTCGGGCACGCCGAGGTCGGCCTTGGGCTGCTCGGGGATATGCTCGGCCTGCTTTACTTCCTGCGGCAGGAACACGTCCACCAACGCAAAGTAGCGCTCGTAGAACTTCGGTGCCGAGACGGTCTCGCTTGCCACCTTCACCATCGAGTCGTCGGTGGAGCCAATCGGCATCGACACCGAGCCCAGCACGCCCACACCGAGGCTCGCGGAGTTGTTGACCTTCTTCAGCGCATAGCGGTCCTGCAAGGCGTTGGCAAACATCGTCGAGTGATTGCTGCCCTTGCCATCAGCAGCGCACACCACATTGAAACTGATCTGCAGGTGGGTCTCGCCGGTCTGCTGGAAGCTCTTGTTGCCGGCCACCAACTTCGGATCGCTGCTGGTGATGATGTAGCCCTGGCTCAGCAGGGCACGGCGCGCAGCTTCACAGGCCGCCACATCGCTGACCGGGTAATCGCGGGAAAACGTACCGGAATCGTCGAAATTCTCATGTTCATAGATAGCGGTCTTGGGTGACGAGCAGCCCGCGGCGCCCGCCAGCACCAGCGCCAACCCGAGATTGCGCAAGTGAAATGATGTCGACATTGAAAATCCTGAAGAAAACGGTCCGGACGGTATTGTGCAACAGAACGCGACATTGAAGCGCGATTCCTGTCGGTAAAACATCTCAAGCTCAGACAGCGGCGTCAGTAGGAAAAAGCCCGGCGCACATATGATCGATAAAGGCCCGCAGCTTGGCCGAAGCATGGCGACTGGCCGGCCACAGCAACCAGAAACTGCCGCGATGTTCGAGGTGCTCATCCAGCACCCGTCGCAAACGCCCATGCTGTACGGCCTGGTTGACCATGTAGTCCGGCAGGCACGCAATGCCCAGTCCTTCTTGCACCACATGATTGAGGGACTCGATGGTAGTGCTGACCAGCGGTGCGCGCAGGTTCAGTTCTGCCGCCCCCGGGACATGACGCAGCGGCCAAGGCTCCAGCTTACCGGTGGCGCAGAATTTGTGCCGCAGGCAGGCGTGATGATTCAGGTCCTGGGGCCGACGGGGGGTGCCGTGCTGGTCGAAGTAGCCGGGCGTACCGACGAGGACCAACTGGTAATGCCCAAGATGGCGCACCATCAAGCGCGAATCTTCTGGCTTGCCGGTGCGAATCACCGCGTCGAAGCCCTCCTCTATCACGTCCACCATGCGATCGGAAAAATCCACATCCAACTCGATGTCCGGGTAGGCACGCATAAAATCGCTGATCACCGGCATCAACAAACCACGCACTTGGGGCACACTGATCCGCAGCTTGCCGCGAGGCTTGGCAGTGACCTCAGTCAATTCCTGTTCGGCCGCTTCCAACTCCGCCAGGATGCGCCGCGAACGTTCCAGGAAGAGCGCGCCCTCGCTGGTCAGAGTGATGCTGCGGGTGCTGCGATGAAACAACCTGACGCCCAGGCGCTCTTCCATTCGCGCAATGCTTTTACCCACCGCCGACGATGACACGCCCAGTGCACGGCCCGCAGCGGTGAAGCTAAGCGTTTGCGCGACCTGCACAAAAACCGAGAGGCTGCCCAGATTGTCCATGGTGATGCCTTTGCCGATTGCGGACATCAACGTCCGATAAGTTCGGAACCTTAGCCTGTTTTTCCGCGCCTCGCAGCCCCCTACCCTGGCGCCTTGACCCTTTCAAGGAGAGCCCCGATGAACGACAGCCCCCAATTGATCGATACAGCCCCCCACGCTGAACCGCTGCCACTGGCCGGTTTGCTGGCGTTGGCCTGCGCCGGCTTTATCACCATCCTCACCGAGGCAATGCCCGCCGGTTTGTTACCGCAAATCGGTGCTGGGCTCGGGGTCTCCCAGGCTCTGGTCGGGCAACTGGTAACGCTCTATGCGCTCGGCTCGTTGCTCGCCGCTATCCCGCTGACATTGCTGACCCGGGGTTGGCGCCGGCGGCCGTTGCTGTTGATCGCCATCGGCGGCTTTGCATTGGTTAACAGTGTCACCGCCTTTTCCAGCCACTATGGCTTGACCTTGGCTGCACGATTTTTCGCCGGTGTGTTCGCGGGCTTGCTGTGGGCCTTGCTGGCGGGTTACGCCAGTCGTATGGTCGCACCTCATCTGCAGGGCCGGGCGATTGCCGTGGCCATGCTGGGTGCGCCGCTGGCCTTGTCCCTCGGCGTGCCCGCCGGCACCCTGCTGGGTACGCTGGTCGGATGGCGCGCCAGTTTTGCCATCATGACTGGCCTGACCCTGTTACTGCTGGTATGGGCGCGTTGGCAACTGCCGGATTTTGCCGGTGAACCGCCAAGCAAACGCCTCGGCTTACGTCAGGTACTGGCGTTGCCAGGCATACGGCCGGTGCTCTGGGTGACCTTTACCTACGTGCTCGCGCATAACATTCTCTATACCTACATCGCCCCTTTGCTGGTGCCCGCCGGTATCGGCCGCGAGATTGATCGCGTGCTGCTGGTGTTCGGCCTGATGGCCCTGCTGAGTATCTGGCTGGTAGGCGTCTGGATTGACCGGCACCTGAGGCTACTGACCCTCATCAGTTGCGCGATGTTCGCCGTTGCGGCCCTGCTGCTCGGACTATGGTTCAACTGCGTAGTCGCCATTTACGTCAGCGTGGCGTTGTGGGGGCTCGCCTTCGGTGGCCTCCCAGCGCTATTGCAAACCGCGCTGGCCAAGTCGGCTGGCAACTCGGCCGATGCCGCCCAATCGATGTTGGTCACGGTATGGAACCTGGGCATCGCCGGAGGTGGATTAGTGGGCGGGCTCTTGCTCGAACGTTGGGGCGTCGTGGCATTTCCATGGGCAGTTCTAGGATTGATCGTGTTGGCGCTGGGCGCAATCCGGGGTAAAGCGCTGCCCGCGCGATGACAAGTTTGTTTACAACTTATTCCTCACCTTCCTATCATCGCCCCTGGGTGCGTTGTTGCATAAAGCACGGCGCAGGTTAAAAGCCAAGCATTGGTCGGGCCGCCAATGGAGATTTGTCGTGCCTGATAAACACCCCGCCATCCCCCGCCCCCAGCGTTTGACTGAGGGCGCGCTGTCCGCCCTTGAGCGCTTTTCACACATCGAAGCCGTCAGCGGTATCGTGCTGCTGCTGGCCGCCATCGTCGCGCTGGTGTGGGCCAACAGCCCCGCCGCCGCGACCTACGAGCATTTCTGGAACACGCCCATCACCCTCGGGCTGGGCGATTACAGCGTGTCGCGCTCCCTGCATTTTCTGGTGAATGACGGGCTGATGACCATTTTCTTTCTGGTGGTCGGTACCGAGATCCGCCAGGAAATCAAAGACGGCGCCCTCGCCAACCTGAAGCTGGCCACGCTGCCCTTGGGCGCGGCGTTGGGCGGTGTGCTGATGCCCGCACTCATCTACACCCTGCTCAACCACGACACCGCCGCCGCGAGTGGCTGGGCAGTCCCCACCGCGACCGACATCGCCTTTGCCGTGGGTGTGCTTGCGCTGCTGGGCAAATCGATTCCGAGTGGCGTACGCATCCTGCTGCTGGCCTTGGCGATCATCGATGACATCGTGGCGATTCTGATCATCGCGATCTTTTTCACCGCCAGCCTCGACTACATGGGCTTGGTGATTGCTGCCGGCGGGCTGGCCCTGGTGTTGGTGTTCCAACGCATGGGCATCAGCAAGGCGGCGATCTACCTGCTGCCAGGCGCTATCGTGTGGTTTGGCCTGCTCAAGACCGGCGTGCACCCGACGCTCGCCGGGGTGATCCTTGGCTTGATGACCCCCGTCAATTCCAAGCCCACCCGGGAACGCCCGCTGGAAACCATCGAACGCACCTTCAACGAGCTGATGGACCGGTTCTCGCAGCCAGCCGAAGGGGCCCAACAAGTCGCCACGCCCCTCAAGCAATTGCGCGAAGCTCAACGGGAAATACTGCCGCCGGTGCAGCGTGTTCAATCGGCGCTGCACCCGTGGGTAGCGTTCGGCGTGATGCCGCTGTTTGCATTGGCCAACGCCGGTGTGAGCCTGGACGGTTTCAATCTGGATGACCCGCTGGCCCACGGTGTGTTCATGGGCGTCATCTTCGCCCTGGTGCTCGGCAAGCCTCTGGGCGTGATGCTGGCGAGCCTGGCGCTGGTCAAGCTCAACATCTGCAAGCTGCCGGACGGTGTGACCTGGACGGGCGTTGGCCTGGTCGGCCTGCTGGCGGGGATCGGTTTCACCATGTCGATCTTTATCTCGTCCCTGGCATTTTCCGACCCGGCCCTGCTGTCGGCTGCGAAGCTGAGCGTATTGGCGGCTTCAACCCTGGCGGCGGTGATCGGGTTGACGTGGGGCAAGCTCAAGTTTGCTGCCAAGCCTATCTGAGGCAGAGCACCAACCTGTGGCGAGGGAGCCTAAAAAGCCGGGACTGCTGCGCAGTCAACGGGAGCAAGCTCCCTCGCCACAGTGACAGTCCCATTTAACTGAGTAGCCGCTTTATCAAGGGCAAAAAAAGACCCCGGCCTTTTCAGGTCGGGGTCTTTTTATTCAGGCCGGCATCAATACTTCTTGATGTCTGCCTGGGTTTCCAGCTGCTTGCGGTAGGCCGCGAAGTCCTGCTGGCCAATACGGGAAGCGAGGAAGCGGCGGTATTGCGCTTTTTCTTCGTCCGTAGGGGCCGCCGCTTCGTTCACACCGTTCAAGCGCACGATCACCAGGCTGCCATCGCGCAGGGTCACGGTGGTGAAGGTCGGCTTGTCCTTGGCCACAGGCTTGGGCATGCGGAACAAGGCTTGCAGCACGGCCGGGTCGATGGAGTCCTGACCACGGGTAGCTGCCTCAGTCACCTTCCAGGCCTGGCCGTCAACCGGCTGGTCCAGCGCGGTCTTGCCATCACGCAGGCTGGCGATCAACTCGTCGGCATGGGCTTTGGCGGCAGCGCTCGCGCGCTCCTTGGTCATCTGGGTGCGAATGGCCGCAGCGACGTTCTCCAGCGGCAACTGGGCCGGCTTGAGATGCTCTTTGGCACGCAGCACGATGATGGTTTCCGGGTCCAGCTCGATAGCGCTGCTGTTGGCACCTTCATCCAGCACTTCCGGGCTGAAGGCTGCAGTGACCACGGCACGGTTGGCCGCAACACCTTCGCCACCTTCACGGCCAAACGGCGCGGAAGTGTGGACGGTCAGCTTCAGGTCAGACGCCGGCTGGGCCAGGTCAGAGGCTTCGAATGCCGCATCTTCCAATTGCTTGGTCGCTTCGACAAAACGCTGTTCAACCTGCTGTGCCTTGAGCTCGCGGGTCAGCTTGTCTTTCAGGCTGGCGAACGATGGCACCTCAGGCGCTTCAACGCCCAGCAACTTGATCAGATGCCAACCGAAGGTAGTGCGCACTGGCGCCGACACCTGGTCTTGCTTCAAGCCGTACAGCGCGGTTTCGAAGTCCGGGTCATAAACGCCAGGGCCGGCAAAGCCGAGGTCACCGCCATTGTTGGCCGAACCTGGGTCCTGGGAGAACTCCTTGGCCAGGGCTTCGAACTTCTCACCCTTGGCCAGGCGCGCCTGGATGTCTTCGATCTTGGCCTTGGCTTGCGCCTCGGTGACCTTGTCGTTGACTTCAATCAGGATATGCGCGGCACGACGCTGTTCAGCGAGGTTGGCGGTTTCCTTCTCGTAGGCAGCCTGCAGCTCATCGTCCTTGACGCTGACCTGGTCGAAGAAGGAAGACTTCTTCAACTCCAGATAGTCGATGACCACCTGGTCCGGGGTCATGAACTCTTTGGCGTGCTGGTCGTAGTAGGCCTTGACCTCGTCGTCGGTGAGTTTCACCGCCGCAGGGTCAGCCTTGATGTTGACGGTAGCGAAGTCGCGGGTCTGTTTTTCCAGACGGGCAAATGCCAGCACCTCGGCGTCGGTCACAAAACCGCTGCCGGCGATGCCTGCGCGAACCTGGCCGATCAGCATTTCCTGGGTCAGCATTTGACGGAATTGCATGCGGCTATAGCCCAGCTGACGGATCACCTGGTCAAAGCGTTCGGCGTTGAACTTGCCGTCCACCTGGAATTCCGGCGTCTGCAGGATCACCTGGTCCAGCGCCGCTTCCGAGAAGCCGAACTTGGAATCGGCAGCACCTTGCAGCAGCAGCTTGCGGTCGATCAGGCCCTTGAGGGCAGCATCGCGCAGCAGTTTTTCGTCCAGCAGGGAAGCATCGAAATCCTTGCCCAACTGTTGCATCAGCTGGCGCCGTTGCATATCGACGGCCTGGCTCAGTTCGGTCTGGGTGATTTCTTCACCATTGACCTTGGCCACGTCCTGCTTGTTATTACCCGAAGCCTGGAAAATGGCTTCGATACCGGTGAACGCCATCAAAGCGACGATGATCCCGATAATGGTCTTGGCAATCCAGCCTTGTGAATTGTCCCTGATATTTTGCAGCATGCGTCCCCCAGAAACGGTTGAACTTCAAAAATTAGGCAACCGTGGAGCGTGGGTAGAGTCCGGATAGAAGAAAGGCGCATCCGAGGATGCGCCTTCTCGTAACTGGCGGAGCGGACGGGGGTTCGAATCTGCACCCCCGGCGTGGCGACCCGATACGTGGGTCAGCTACCGCTCCGCTGCCAGGCCAGACCTGCGTCCGACCCGGGTAAGCAAAGGCTTGAACGAAGCTTAGTTAACGGCTTCTTTCAGGGCTTTACCGGCTTTGAAACCTGGTTTCTTGGCAGCAGCGATTTGCAGTGCTTTGCCGGTCTGTGGGTTACGGCCAGTGCGAGCTGGGCGGTCAGTCACAGAGAAAGTACCGAAGCCTACCAGTACCACGGAGTCGCCGGCCTTCAGAGCGCCAGTGACGGATTCGATTACTGCGTCCAGCGCACGGCCAGCAGCAGCTTTCGGGATATCAGCGGATGCAGCGATAGCATCAATCAGTTCCGACTTGTTCACTCTAAGTCCCCTTATATATCTATTGAGTATGATTCTAAGTTTTTTGGTAAAAAGCAAAACCAGTGCTGAATGGCCTACAGACACTTAAGAGCCGCTTTATAACAAGGGCTCTAAAAAGCTGTCAAGGAAGCCCCCCAGGCTCCAACACATTAATGCGTGCTAATTCTTTCCTTGGAATCGGACTCGCGTTTTTCGTCCTTCGCGACTATCTCCGGGACCACATCCGGCAAGGGCTCCGGCGCGTATTGCAGCGCAATTTGCAGGACCTCGTCAATCCATTTAACCGGTTTAATCTGAAGATCCTGCTTGATATTGTCAGGAATTTCCTTCAAGTCGCGAACATTCTCTTCAGGAATGATCACGGTCTTGATTCCACCCCGGTGCGCAGCGAGTAATTTCTCTTTCAGACCACCGATCGCCAATACCTGACCACGCAGGGTAATTTCCCCGGTCATCGCCACATCGGCGCGTACAGGAATGCCGGTCAACGCTGATACCAGCGCCGTGCACATGCCTACGCCAGCGCTAGGGCCGTCTTTAGGGGTCGCCCCTTCCGGCATGTGGATATGGGTGTCGTGCTTCTCGTGGAAGTCCAGCGGGATGCCCAGGCTGCGGGCGCGGCTGCGCACCACGGTCTGCGCGGCGGTAATGGATTCGACCATCACGTCCCCCAGGGAACCGGTCTTGATCAATTGGCCTTTGCCCGGAATCACCGCAGCTTCGATGGTGAGCAATTCGCCACCTACCTGAGTCCACGCCAAACCAGTCACCTGGCCGACCTGATCCTGTTGCTCGGCCAGGCCGTAGCGGAATTTCTTCACGCCCAGGAAGTGTTCCAGGGAATCGGCAACTACCTTCACAGAGAAGCGTTTTTCCAGCGCGTGCTCCTTCACCGCCTTGCGGCAGATCTTCGCGATCTGGCGCTCGAGGCCCCGTACACCGGCCTCGCGGGTGTAGTAGCGCACGATGTCACGGATCGCCTCGACCTCGAATTCGATCTCGCCCTTCTTCAGGCCGTTGGCCGAAATCTGCTTGGGCGCCAGGTACTTGACGGCGATGTTGATCTTCTCGTCTTCGGTGTATCCCGGCAGACGAATCACCTCCATCCGATCCAGCAAGGCTGGCGGAATGTTCATGGAGTTGGAGGTGCACAAGAACATTACGTCAGACAAGTCGTAGTCGACTTCCAGGTAATGGTCGTTGAAATTATGGTTCTGCTCGGGATCAAGCACTTCGAGCAAGGCCGACGCCGGATCGCCACGCATATCGCTGCCCATTTTGTCGATTTCATCGAGCAGGAACAGCGGGTTGCGTACACCCACCTTTGTCATCTTTTGAATCAATCTTCCTGGCATCGAACCGATGTAGGTGCGGCGATGACCACGGATTTCCGCTTCGTCACGCACGCCACCCAAGGCCATGCGCACGAACTTGCGGTTAGTCGCGCTGGCAATCGATTCCGCCAGGGATGTTTTACCCACACCTGGAGGCCCGACCAGGCACAACACCGGCCCGCGGATTTTTTTCACACGCTTTTGCACGGCGAGGTACTCAAGGATGCGCTCCTTGACCTCTTCCAGGCCGTAATGGTCAGCGTCGAGGATCTCTTCAGCACGGGCCAGGTCCAGGCGCACCTTGGTCTGGGCTTTCCACGGCACTTGCACCAACCAGTCGATATACGAGCGCACCACGGTGGCTTCGGCCGACATCGGCGACATCTGCTTAAGCTTGTTCAGCTCCGCGGTGGCCTTGGTCAGGGCGTCTTTGGGCAGGCCAGCGGCATCGATACGCTTCTTCAGCTCTTCGATTTCGTTGTGGCCCTCCTCGCCGTCACCGAGTTCTTTCTGAATGGCCTTCATCTGCTCATTCAGATAGTACTCGCGCTGGCTACGCTCCATCTGCTTCTTCACACGGCCACGGATGCGTTTCTCAACCTGCAGCAGGTCGATTTCGCCATCCAGCAACGCCAGCACGTGTTCGACACGGGCCGACAGGTCGATGATTTCGAGGATGTCTTGCTTCTGCTCGATCTTCAGCGCCATGTGGGCGGCCATGGTGTCGACCAGGCGGCTTGGCTCATCAATGCTGTTGAGGGACGACAGGACTTCAGCCGGAACTTTTTTGCCCAGTTGCACATACTGCTCGAACTGCGAGAGCAGGCTGCGCACGAACACCTCGGACTCACGCTCCGGGGCTTCGACTTCGTCGATCAGCGCCACTTCTGCACGCAGGTGGCCATCCACCTCCATGAAACGCTCTACGGCGCCGCGCTGCTCACCTTCGACTAACACCTTGACGGTGCCATCGGGCAGTTTGAGCAATTGCAGGACAGTGGCAATGGTGCCGACGCGATACAGGGCATCTTCACCTGGATCATCATCGGCAGGATTCTTCTGGGCCAACAGCAGGATTTGCTTGTCGCCCGTCATCGCGGCCTCGAGGGCTTCGATAGACTTCTCGCGCCCCACGAACAGCGGGATAACCATGTGCGGATAGACGACGACATCACGCAACGGCAGGAGAGGCAATTCGATGGTTGTCTTCATGATTTCGCCTCTATGACAGTTCAAAAATAAGCTTGAAACCAAGATGGGGGTTACATGCAAAAAAAACAAGCTCAATGCCAGTAGTTAAACGCATGAATACACGCGAATTTAACCACCGCTCCGAGAAAAGCCCCCAAAAAACAAGGGGCCCCTAGAGGCCCCTTGCTTGTACCGCAACTGCTGAACGCTTACGCGTCGGGTGCAGCCTTGGCAGCCGGCTCACTGTTTTCGTAGATATACAGTGGCTTGGATTTGCCTTCGATCACGCTTTCGTCGATCACCACTTTACTCACCTCGGACTGCGAGGGGATTTCGTACATGGTGTCGAGCAACACGCCTTCGAGAATAGAACGCAGGCCACGTGCACCGGTCTTGCGCTCCAGTGCCCGCTTGGCCACCGATTTCAGCGCATCGGTACGGAACTCGAGGTCTACTCCTTCCATCTCGAACAATTTGCCGTATTGCTTGGTCAGGGCGTTTTTCGGCTCGGTGAGGATCTGGATCAAAGCCGCCTCATCCAACTCGTCCAACGTCGCCAGGACCGGCAGACGGCCAACGAATTCCGGGATCAGACCGAACTTGACCAGATCGTCAGGCTCGACTTCACGCAGGGACTCGCCCACTTTCTTGCCCTCTTCCTTGCTACGCACTTCCGCACTGAAACCAATGCCGCCACGGGTGGAACGCTGCTGAATCACCTTCTCCAGACCGGAGAACGCACCGCCACAAATGAACAGGATGTTGCGCGTATCAACCTGAAGGAATTCCTGCTGCGGGTGCTTGCGGCCGCCTTGTGGCGGAACGGAAGCAACCGTGCCTTCGATCAGTTTCAACAGGGCCTGCTGCACGCCTTCACCGGAAACGTCCCGGGTGATCGACGGGTTGTCCGACTTGCGCGAGATCTTGTCGATCTCGTCGATGTAGACAATACCCATCTGGGCCTTCTCTACGTCGTAGTCGCACTTCTGCAGCAGTTTCTGAATGATGTTCTCGACATCTTCACCCACGTAGCCAGCCTCGGTGAGGGTGGTGGCGTCGGCGATGGTGAACGGAACGTTCAACAGGCGAGCGAGGGTTTCTGCAAGCAGGGTTTTACCCGAGCCTGTAGGACCGATCAGCAAGATGTTGCTCTTGCCAAGTTCAACCTCGTCACCTTTCTTGTCACGCTGGTTCAAGCGCTTGTAGTGGTTGTACACCGCTACGGCCAGAACCTTCTTTGCACGCTCTTGACCAATGACGTACTGGTCAAGGATGCCGCTGATTTCTTTAGGCGAAGGTAATTTATGCGCACTGCTCTCGGCCTGGGCTTCCTGCACCTCCTCACGGATGATGTCATTGCACAGGTCGACGCATTCGTCGCAGATAAACACCGAGGGGCCGGCAATCAATTTGCGTACTTCATGCTGGCTTTTGCCACAGAAGGAGCAATAGAGCAGCTTGCCGTTGTCCTCGCCGTTGCGGGTGTCAGTCATTCGTTCGATCCAAATCCGATAGGCTTGCAACACAAGATGAAGGCTTATGCGGGCTTTTTCAAGCCCGCCAGTGGTCGGACATGCCGACCAGCCCTATTTTGAGCGGCTTATATTAAGCGGGGCGCTTGTCGATCACTGCGTCGATCAACCCGTATTCCTTGGCGGCTTCAGCGCTCATGAAATTGTCACGGTTGGTATCGCGCTCGATTTCTTCCAGGGTGCGCCCGCTGTGCTTGGCCATCAGCGTGTTGAGACGCTCACGAATGAAGAGGATTTCCTTGGCGTGGATTTCGATGTCCGACGCCTGGCCCTGGAAACCGCCCAGTGGCTGGTGAATCATCACACGCGAGTTCGGCAGGCAGAAACGCTTGCCTTCGGCACCCGCGGTCAGCAGGAAGGCGCCCATGCTGCACGCCTGGCCAATACAGGTGGTCGACACGTTTGGCTTGATGAACTGCATGGTGTCGTAGATCGACATGCCCGCAGTCACCGAACCGCCCGGTGAGTTGATGTAGAGATGGATGTCCTTGTCCGGGTTTTCCGCTTCAAGGAACAGCAATTGCGCACAAATCAGGTTGGCCATGTAGTCCTCTACCGGGCCAACCAGAAAGATCACTCGTTCCTTGAGCAGGCGCGAGTAGATGTCGTAGGCGCGTTCGCCACGAGCGGACTGCTCGACAACCATCGGGACCAGGCCGCCTGCGGCCTGGATATCAGAGTTCTGCTGAATATAGGAATTACGGAACATGCTCTGCAGTTACTCCCAAATAGTCATGTCTTGAAAACGCATAAGCCAGCGCGAGGCTGGCTTATGGTTGAATTTCCAACGAGTTGGACAATCAGTCGGCTTGTGCTGCTTCCGCCGGTTTGACTGCTTCTTCGTAAGAGACCGCTTTATCGGTCACCTTAGCCTTCTGCAGAACAGTATCCACAACTTGTTCTTCCAGCACAACCGAACGTACTTCGTTCATCTGCTGCTCGTTCTTGTAGTACCAAGCCACGACCTGCTCAGGCTCCTGGTAGGCCGAAGCCATTTCCTGGATCATTTCGCGAACGCGGTCTTCGTCTGGCTTGAGGTCAAACTGCTTGACCACTTCGGCCACGATCAGGCCCAGCACAACGCGGCGCTTGGCTTGCTCTTCGAACAGCTCGGCCGGCAGTTGATCAGGCTTGATGTTGCCGCCAAACTGCTGAACCGCTTGAACGCGCAGGCGATCCACTTCGTTGGACAGCAGGGCCTTAGGCACTTCGATCGGGTTGGCGGCCAGCAGACCGTCCATGACCTGGTTCTTGACCTTGGACTTGATAGCCTGGCGCAGCTCACGCTCCATGTTCTTGCGAACTTCGGTGCGGAAGCCTTCGATGCCTGTTTCCTTGATGCCGAACTGAGCGAAGAACTCTTCGTTCAGCTCTGGCAGCTTAGGCTCGGAAACGCTGTTGACGGTAACGGTGAACTCGGCGGCTTTGCCAGCCAGGTCCAGGTTCTGGTAGTCAGCAGGGAAAGTCAGGTTCAGAACGCGCTCTTCGCCGGCTTTGGCGCCAACAAGGCCGTCTTCGAAACCAGGAATCATGCGGTTGGAACCCAGCACCAGCTGAGTGCCCTTGGAGGAGCCGCCAGCGAAGACTTCGCCGTCAACCTTGCCAACGAAATCGATGTTCAGTTGGTCTTCGTTCTGGGCGGCACGGTCGGCCACTTCGAAACGAGTGTTCTGCTTGCGCAGGATTTCCAGCATGTTGTCCAGGTCCGAATCAGCCACTTCGGCGCTCAGACGCTCGATTTCGATACCTTCGAAACCGGCCACTTCAAATTCCGGGAACACTTCGAATACGGCAACGTATTCCAGGTCCTTGCCCGCTTCCAGGGACTTGGGCTCGATCGAAGGCGAGCCAGCAGGGTTCAGCTTCTGCTCGACAACGGCTTCGTAGAAGGAAGCCTGGATCACGTCACCTACAGCTTCCTGGCGCGCATCGGCACCAAAACGACGCTTGATTTCGCTCATAGGCACTTTGCCTGGACGGAAACCAGCAATCTTGGCCTTTTGGGCAGTCTGCTGCAGACGCTTGTTGACCGCAGTCTCGATACGCTCTGCCGGCACGGTGATGCTCAGGCGGCGCTCGAGAGCAGTAGTATTTTCAACAGAAACTTGCATGGATATTCCTCGTTGCACAGACATTAGCCGGCCATTTCCGACCCCAATCAAGGGCATGCATTCTAGTGGGTCAAACTCAAGAAGTCACCCTACTGAAAACACCGCGAAAAACAGCCGGCAATTTATCGGTACGAAAGCACTGAAGTACCTCGCCCCGGTGACAAATACAGCCAAATTGCGCCAGGGCTCTGCGCCGCCCCTTTCTATATATAGAAGGAACAACCATTCATCTCCCTGGCGGCCCGCCCTGCGAACAAAGCGAGCAAGCAACGCGGCATCATCGAGATACATAAATACGACGACACGCCCTGCCGGGGCAGCCCAGCACCTGCAACCACCCAATAACAAACCGCCAAAACCAAAAAAGGCGCCAGACTGTTAAATCTGGCGCCTTTCGAATATGGGGTGGACGAAGGGGATCGAACCCTCGACAACGGGAGTCACAATCCCGTGCTCTACCAACTGAGCTACGCCCACCATATTGCGTTAACAAAGAAACCAAACCACTTCTTTGTTGAGCCCTGCCCCGCCTGACGACCGGGAAAAGCTTTAATTGGTGCGGATGAAGAGACTCGAACTCTTACGCCTCGCGGCGCTGGAACCTAAATCCAGTGTGTCTACCAATTCCACCACATCCGCGCTTGAAGCTCTTAAAGCAAAGGCGCCAGACTGTTAAATCTGGCGCCTTTCAGAATATGGGGTGGACGAAGGGGATCGAACCCTCGACAACGGGAGTCACAATCCCGTGCTCTACCAACTGAGCTACGCCCACCATATAGCGCTACTTGTGCCAAAGCTGCCTAATGGCGCACCCGGCAGGACTCGAACCTGCGACCATCCGCTTAGAAGGCGGATGCTCTATCCAGCTGAGCTACGGGCGCCTTATTAATCTGTACTCTTGGAGGATTACAAACTAAGTGCTTCCAGCCTTGCAGTACAACTATTCTGCTCGACCTTCTTAACCAGTGCTAGGCTGTGCCCGACAAGTGCGACGAATAGTATAGATGCCCTGGAAACCCGTCAAATCTTTTTTGAAAAAAACTGATTTTATTTAAGGGGTTAGGGCAATTTGCAGACCAAGCGCCTTTGCCCTCGCGCCTTGGCATGCGAGAATGCGCGCACTTTTCTTCCCCCTCTCGATGGTTAATCACGCGTAATGACTGCACAACTTATCGACGGCAAATCAATCGCCGCCAGCCTGCGCCAGCAGATCGCCAAACGAGTCACCGAGCGCAGCCAGCAAGGCCTGCGCACGCCTGGCCTCGCGGTGATCCTGGTCGGCAGCGATCCTGCCTCTCAGGTTTATGTCTCGCACAAGCGTAAAGACTGTGAAGAGGTCGGCTTTATTTCCAAGGCCTACGACTTGCCTTCGGACACCACTCAACAGGCCCTGACCGACCTGATTGACAGCCTCAACGATGACCCGGGCATGGACGGCATCCTCCTGCAACTGCCGCTGCCAGAGCATTTGGACGCCTCCAAACTGCTTGAGCGCATCCGCCCGGACAAAGACGTCGACGGTTTCCACCCTTATAACGTCGGCCGCCTGGCCCAACGCATTCCCCTGCTGCGCCCATGCACGCCTAAAGGCATCATGACGCTGCTGGAAAGCACCGGTGTCGACCTGTACGGCCTTGACGCTGTGGTGGTGGGCGCATCGAACATCGTCGGTCGCCCGATGGCCATGGAGCTGCTGCTGGCCGGCTGCACCGTGACCGTCACCCATCGCTTCACCAAGGACCTCGCCGGCCACGTCGGCCGTGCCGACCTGGTGGTAGTCGCCGCCGGCAAGCCGGGCCTGGTCAAGGGTGAGTGGATCAAGGAAGGCGCCATCGTTATTGACGTGGGTATCAACCGCCAGGAAGACGGCAAGTTGGTGGGCGACGTGGTGTATGAAACCGCCCTGCCCCGAGCAGGCTGGATCACGCCGGTCCCCGGTGGTGTCGGGCCGATGACCCGGGCCTGCTTGCTGGAAAACACCTTATATGCAGCGGAAACGCTGCACGGTTAATAACCAGAGGTGATGAAAAAGCCCTGCCTTAGCGCAGGGCTTTTTATTGCCCGTAAAAAAACCGTTTTTTCTTAGTTTTTAGGCACTTTCGTCTGGTTCTAGAAGAACATTCGACAGTTCTTCATCCATACTCCTAAAATGTAACGTCATTTGTCTTAAGACCCGTTCTACAACGGCATTTCCTTACTTTTTAGCGAGTTCATCCGCGTGAAAATTCGTCTTTCTATTGTCAGCCTGTTTTTTGCGTTAACAGGCACCTTCGCCCACGCCGCCGAATCCACCCTGGCCCCGCGTGACGCCTCCAAGCTGCAGATCGCCTCCGGCAGCGCCATGCTGGTCGACTTGCAGACCAATAAAGTCATTTATTCCAGCAACCCTGACGTGGTGGTACCTATCGCCTCGGTGAGCAAGCTGATGACTGGCCTGATCGTCCTCGAAGCCAAGCAGAATATGGACGAGTACATCGACATCAACATCACCGACACGCCCGAGATGAAAGGCGTGTTCTCCCGGGTGAAGATCGGCAGCCAGATGCCACGCAAGGAAATGCTGCTGATCGCGCTGATGTCTTCGGAAAACCGCGCCGCCGCCAGCCTCGCCCACCACTATCCAGGCGGTTACGCGGCCTTCATTGCCGCGATGAACGCCAAGGCCAAGTCCCTGGGCATGACCAGCACCCACTACGTGGAGCCCACCGGCCTGTCGATCCATAACGTGTCGACCGCCCGCGACCTGAGCAAGCTGCTGGCCTATGCGCGCAAGTTTCCGATGCTGAGCCAGTTGAGCACCACCAAGGAAAAGACCGTGTCGTTCCGCAAGCCTAATTACACCTTGGGCTTCTCCAACACCGATCACCTGATCAACCGCGCCAACTGGGATATCAAGCTGACCAAGACCGGCTTCACCAACCAGGCCGGCCATTGCCTGGTGTTGGTGACGAGCATGGGCAATCGCCCGGTGTCGCTGGTGATTCTGGATGCCTTTGGCAAGTTCACCCATTTTGCCGATGCCAGCCGTATTCGTAGCTGGGTCGAGACCGGCAAAGGCGGCGCAGTGCCGGATGTGGCGCTGCGTTACAAGGCCGATAAAAACCTCAAGAACCGAGCGACCGCTGCGGAAGTGCGTCGATAAGCAACGGTTTTAGTGTGGGAGCGGGCTTGCTCGCGAATGCGGGGTATCAGTCGCTACATTCATGGCTGACCCACCGCATTCGCGAGCAAGCCCGCTCCCACATTATTTGAGCTTCACTTCTTCTCTGCCAACACCTTGAGCGCTTGGGCCGCCGCTTGCTCCTGCCCCGCCTGCGCCGTGGCATTGGCCGCTTCGCGCCAGCGCTGCACGTCCACATTGGCCGGCAACTGGCTCGGGCGCTGGGTCAGAATGGCCCAATGGCCCGCGCTCGCCCACGCCGACTCGAAGTCGCTGAAGCGCATGATCAGCCGGCGCTCGTTGCCAGAGCGCAACAGCACCGTACTCTTCTGTTGGTTGAACCCCACCACCACGACATAGCGCGCCCCGGACCAATAACTGGCGTTGATCCGCGCCATCACTGGGTAACCCGCCGCCACCTGCGCCAGCACGGCGGTCAGCTTGGCCTCCAGTGGATACACCATCAGCCCGTATTCACGTGCCAACACTTGCATGTTGCGCTCAAGGTCCGCCTCGGCGCCGGGCAGGTGCAGCGGTTTATCAAGCAAACCCGGTGTCATGACAATGCCTTGTTGCGACAGCATGCTGGCAAGTGCCGTAGGACCGCTCTGATAAGCCTCGCTGCGAAAGGTCGGCACGCCAGTGAGTTCAACGCGCTCCGGCAAGCCTGGCAGTTTCGATGGTGTGCTGCTGGCACAGGCCGCCAGCCCAAGGGCAGCGGCGAGCAGCAAGGAGGTTTTAAGGTTCGACCGTAAGCGCAATTTTTTCACTCTCTTGATCAACTGCCGGTAAAGGCCTCCGATCATAGGGCGCCCCGCCCCGCCGGTATAGCCCACTGGCTCAGTAAAGCGGCGCTGATAGAGCAAAGAAGTTGGACCGACTCGACCATTGGTCAATAGCAGGCAACCGCCAGCTGACTAGACTGTCCATTGAGAAGACTGTGTGTGCCCCAAGTGGGCGAAAGGAGGCCCGAATGAGCCTTGCGACAACGATTTTCCTGTTGATCTGTGGTTGGCTGGCCGTCGCCGCCGCCATGCTGTGGGGAGTCATGCGCGTGACGCGCCGGCATCATCACCCCCACGTCAAACCTGCTGCACCTGCAGAACCGCACAAGGCGACGGCGCATCACGCCTAGCCAGGCATGCAATTGAAGTCCTGGGTCGCGGCAATTTCCTTGCCGTGGTCGTCCTCAAGAGACGCGCGCACCGTGGTGCCCAGGCTCGACTCCACCAGGGTGTAGTGCTCACCTGCCTTGAAATGCTTGTACTCGATGCGGCCCTGGCAGTCCTGCTGGTTGTCATCACCCGGCTCGTCTTCAAATAAAGTCACGTCCAGGCGATGGTCACCCGGGGTCACCTCAAAATAGCGCCCATCGTCCACCCGCTTGCCATCGACACGCTCGGCCATCAGGTCATTCGGCGCTTCTTCCTGCAAGCCGATCCAGGCTTCGCTGGGGTCCGCCTTGGGGATCGGGCCGGCGCAGGCCGACAGTAAACAGACAAAGCCAAGGACGGGAACTAACAACAGTGGTTTGAGTGACATGACAGGGCTCCAAAGGGCATGAATGAAAAGCTCGTATCCGATGGCTGACAAGCTTGATGAGCCGCCCTTCCTGGAACAAATGAATCCCTATGAAAGTATCTTCAGCCCTTGACTAAAACTTCCTTCACCTGGCTGAAAGGTGCGTGTTAGGTGGGTCGGTCAAGACTGCCGGGGTTTGCAATCCTGCTCTTCTCGGAGACTCACGCATGCTCGGGCTGGTAAAGACCGCACTGCACAAGCCGTACACCTTCATCGTGCTGGCTATATTCATCTGCATCATCGGGCCGATGGCGGCCCTGCGCACGCCCACGGATGTTTTTCCCGATATCGGCATTCCCGTGGTCGCCGTAGTGTGGCAGTACAACGGCCTGTCTCCGGACGCCATGGCCGGCCGGGTGATCTACACCTACGAACGCTCCCTGAGCACCACCGTCAACGACATCGAGCATATCGAGTCGCAATCGTTGCCCGGCATGGGCATCGTCAAGATCTTCTTCCAGCCTGGCGTCGATATCCGTACCGCCAATGCCCAGGTCACGGCGGTGTCACAAACCGTGCTCAAGCAAATGCCACCGGGCATCACCCCACCGCTGATCCTCAACTACAGCGCCTCCACGGTGCCGATCCTGCAAATGGCGTTCTCCAGCCCCAGCCTTTCGGAAGCCAAAATTCGCGACCTGGTGCAGAACAATATCCGCCTGCCCTTGAGCGCCCTGCCCGGCCTGGCCATGCCCACCCCAATGGGTGGCAAGCAACGGCAGATCACCCTCGACCTCGACCCTCAAGCCCTGGCCGCCAAAGGCTTGTCGGCCCAGGACGTGGGCAACGCCCTGGCGCTGCAGAACCAGATCATCCCGGTGGGCACCGCCAAGCTCGGCCCCAACGAATACACGATCCTGCTCAACAACAGCCCCAAGGCGATTGATGAGCTCAACGACTTGCCGATCAAGACCGTCGACGGTGCGCTGATCACCATCGGCCAAGTGGCCCATGTGCGCGACGGTTCACCACCGCAAACCAATATCGTGCGGGTCGACGGCCATCGCGCCGTGCTGATGCCGGCGCTGAAAAACGGCAGCATCTCCACGCTTTCGATCATCGACGGTATCCGGCAGATGCTGCCGCGCATCAACGAAACCTTGCCACCGTCGCTGAAAACCTCGCTGCTGGGCGATGCCTCGGTGTTCGTCAAGCAGTCGGTGGGCAGCGTGGCCCAGGAAGGCATCATTGCCGCACTGCTCACCAGTGCGATGATCCTGCTGTTTCTCGGCAGTTGGCGCTCGACCTTGATCATCGCCGCGTCGATTCCCCTGGCAGTGCTGTCGGCCATCGCGCTGTTGGCCGTCAGTGGGCAAACCCTCAACGTGATGACATTGGGCGGGCTGGCGTTGGCGGTGGGCATCCTGGTGGACGACGCCACGGTGACCATCGAGAACATCAACTGGCACCTGGAGCAAGGCAAGGCGGTGAAGGCCGCGATTCTCGACGGCGCCGCGCAAATCGTCGGCCCGGCTTTCGTCTCGCTGTTGTGCATCTGCATCGTGTTCGTGCCGATGTTTTTGCTGCAAGGCATCGCCGGTTACCTGTTCCGGCCAATGGCGCTGGCGGTGATCTTTGCCATGGCCAGTTCGTTCATTCTCTCGCGTACCCTGGTGCCGACGCTGGCGATGTATTTGCTCAAACCACATAGGCCGGAGGCAGGCGCGGGGCATCATCCGGAAGATGCATTCATCAATCACCACGAGGGTGAACAGCACTTGAGGCCGCGCAATGCGTTGTTGCAATCGGTGCTGAATTTTCAACAGGGATTCGAGCGGCACTTTTCCAATATCCGCGACACCTACCATGGCCTGCTGACGCTGGCGCTGGGTGCACGCAAGCGCTTCATTGTCGGGTTCCTGGCCTGCGTACTCGCGTCGTTCCTGCTGTTGCCGAGCCTGGGCCAGGACTTTTTCCCGGCCACCGATGCGGGTGCCTTGGCCCTGCATGTGCGCTTGCCACTGGGCACGCGCATCGAAGAAAGTGCCGCGGCGTTCGATCGCATCGAAGCACGGATTCGCGAGGTTATCCCGGCCGAAGAACTGGACACCATCGTCGACAATATTGGCATTCCGCTCAGCGGCATCGACATGGCCTACAGCAGCAGCGGCACCATCGGCCCGCAGGACGGTGACATCCAGGTCAGCTTGAAAACGCACCACGCGCCCACCGCCGACTATGTGAAAAAACTGCGTGAAGCCCTGCCGCAAAGTTTCCCCGGCAGCCACTTTGCGTTCCTGCCCGCCGACATCAGCAGCCAGATCCTCAACTTCGGCGCTCCCGCCCCTCTGGACGTCAAAATCTCCGGGCGCAATGACGCGGAAAACCGCGCCTATGCCGTCGAGCTTGAACGGCGCTTGCAACATGTACCGGGGATTGCCGACCTGCGGATCCAGCAGTCCACCGGCTACCCCTCGCTGCAAGTAAACGTGGACCGTATGCGCGCCAATGGCCTGGGCATCACCGAGCGTGACGTCACCAACAGCATGGTCGCCTCCCTCGCCGGCAGCTCGCAAACCGCGCCGACCTTCTGGCTCAACCCGGCCAACGGCGTGTCTTACTCCATCGTCGCCGCCACCCCGCAATACCGCCTCGACAGCCTGCCGTCCCTGGAAGCGCTGCCAGTGACCGGTGCCGATGGGCAGGCGCAAATTCTCGGCGGCGTGGCAACCATCTCCCGGGTACAGAGCCCGGCCGTGGTGACCCACTACAACATCGAACCAACCCTGGACCTGTACGCCAACGTGCAAGGCCGCGACCTCGGCGGTGTGGCCCGCGATGTGCAAAAGGTGCTGGATGACACTGCGTCCCTGCGCCCCAAAGGCGCGACCATCAGCCTGCACGGGCAGATCGATGCGCTGCATGAGGCGTTCAGTGGTTTGAGCTTCGGACTGCTCGGCGCGGTGGTGCTGATCTACTTGCTGATCGTGGTCAACTTCCAATCATGGGCCGACCCTTTTGTGATCATCACGGCGTTGCCGGCAGCATTGGCGGGCATCGTGTGGATGCTGTTTCTCAGTGGCACCTCGTTGTCGGTGCCAGCACTCACCGGCGCCATCTTGTGCATGGGCGTGGCCACCGCCAACTCGATCCTGGTGGTGAGCTTCTGCCGTGAGCGCCTGGCTGAACATGGCGATGCGTTGAAAGCCGCGCTGGAAGCCGGCTATACGCGCTTTCGCCCGGTGTGCATGACTGCCCTGGCAATGATCATCGGCATGTTGCCCCTGGCCATTTCCGAAGAGCAGAACGCCCCGCTCGGCCGGGCGGTCATCGGTGGCCTGGTCTTCGCCACCATCGCCACTTTGTTGTTTGTTCCCGTGGTCTTCAGCCTGGTCCACGGTCGTCATCCTACTCGCGCAACTGCTGGAGAAACGCCCCATGTCGCCTGATCAAAAACCCTCGCGCAAGCGTCTGATGCTCCTGGGTGTCGGTGGCCTGACGTTGGCTGCCCTGTTAGTCGCCAGCGGCCTGCACGCGCGTACGCTGCACGAGCAGTCGGTCACCGCCTGGACCGAAGCCGCCGCCGTCCCCCAGGTAATGGTGTTCCAACCCAAGCCAAACGCCGGCGGTGACACCCTGCGCCTGCCCGCCCACCTGGACGCATGGAGCAAAGCGGCGATCCATGCGCGGGTCAGCGGCTACTTGAAGGACTGGAAAGTCGACATCGGTGCCCAGGTCAAGGCCGGGCAAATCCTCGCCGAAATCGACAGCCCAGACCTTGACCAACAACTGGCCCAGGCCCATGCCCGCCTGATCCAGCAACAAGCCAATGCACGCCTGGCAGCCACCACGGCGACCCGCTGGCAAAACCTGCTGGCCAGCCATTCGGTATCGCGCCAGGACGCCGATGAGAAAACCTCCAACGCCGCAGCCGCCAAGGCCAACACCGAAGCCGCCGCAGCGGACTACGCACGACTGTGCGCCCTGGAAAGCTACAAGACCCTGCGCGCGCCGTTCGCCGGCACCATCACCGCCCGCAACACGGACATCGGCCAGTTGATCAAGGCCGATAACGCCAGCGATCCGGAACTGTTCAACATTGCCGACACCCACCAATTGCGCTTGTACGTGCCGGTGCCGCAGAACTATGCAGCGGTGATTCACACGGGCCTTGAGGCTGAACTGACCGTCCCTGAGCACCCCGGCGAGCACTTCAAGGCACGCCTGATCGGTGACTCCACTGCCATCGACCGCCGCTCCGGCACCCTGCTCGCCCAGTTCGTTGCCGACAACCCCAACGGCGAACTGCTGCCAGGCGATTACGCCGAAGTCACCCTGCCGATTCCGGCCGATACCCATGGCGTGAGCATCCCGGCCAGCGCCTTGATCTTCCGCGCCCAGGGCACCCAGGTTGCGGTACTGGACGGTCGCAACCATGTGCACCTGCAAGACATTCATATTGGCCTGGACCTCGGCGAGCGCCTGGTGATCGACCAAGGCCTGAAGCCTGCTGACCGCATCATCGACAACCCGCCCGACGCCCTGCGCGAAGGCGACCCGGTGCAACTGGCCGACGCCTCGGGAGGTACGCATGCGCCCAAGGCTTAAGCCGCTGGCGGCACTGATGGTGCTGGCGTTGCAGGGTTGCTCGATGGCGCCCACCTATACGGTGCCATCGATTGACCTGCCCGCCCACTACCGCGAACAAACCAGCGATGGCCCCTGGCACAGCGCGCAACCGTCGGATCAACTGGCGCCCCAGTGGTGGCAGCTTTACAACGATTCGCGCCTGAACGGGCTGCAGCAGCAACTGCTCAAGGCCAACCCGGACCTGGCCGCGGCGCTGGCGCATTTCGATGCGTCCCAGGCCTACGCCAGTCAACTGCACGCGGGCCTTTTCCCGCAAATCACCGCCAGCGCGCAACCGCTGCGCCAACGTCAATCGGATTCACGACCGCTACGCGGTACTACACAGCCGTCGGTGTACAACAGCAATACCGCTGGGTTCTCCCTGGGTTACGACCTCGACCTGTGGGGCAGAATCCGCAACCAGGTCGCTGCGGGCGATGCCCAGGCGCAAGCGTCCTTTGATGATCTGGCGGTGGTGCGCCTGAGCCTGCAACAGCAGTTGGCGAGCCTGTATGTGCAGCTCAATGGGCTGGATGCACAGGGCCGAATCCTCAACACGTCGTTGCAGGACTTCAGCCAAGCGTTGCAACTGACCCGCAGCCGTTATGAAGGCCAGATTGCGTCGGAACTGGACCTGACCCGCGCGCAAAACCAACTGGCCGAAGCCAAGGCGCAGCTGGACGAAGTGCGTGGCCAGCGCAACCTCGCCGAGCATGCCATCGGCGAATTGGTGGGCGTGACGGCCAGTGATTTTTCATTGCCGCCCAGCCCGCAGCTAATGGCGTTGCCAAGCATTCCGGCGCAGTTGCCCAGCCACTTGCTGCAGCGTCGTCCAGACATTGCCGCAGCTGAACGTCGTGTGTTTGCGGCCAACGCAACGATCGGCGTGGCCAAGGCGGCGTGGTTCCCGGATTTCAGTTTGACCGGTGTGCTGGGCGGACAGACCCAAGGCGTTGGCAACCTGCTGTCCGCCGGCAACCGGTATTGGGCACTGGGGCCGCAGATGAACCTGCCGATCTTCGATGGCGGACGCTTGAGCGCCAACGAGCGCCAGGCCAAGGCCGAATTCGAGGAAGCCTCGGCACAGTACCGTAGCCACGTATTGAAAGCCGTGCGCGAGGTGGAAGATAACCTCGCACAACTGCGGGATTTGCAGCAGCAAGCCGAGGACGAACAAGCGGCCGCAGAGGCGGCGCAACATACCCAGGCCTTGGCGATGAACAGCTATCAGGCCGGGGCGGTGAGTTACCTGGACGTGGTCACCGCCCAAACCGCCGCGTTGCAGGCACAGAGAACGTTGCAGGCGGTGCAGACCCGGCAGTTGCAGGCGAGCGTGGGACTTTTGACCGCACTCGGCGGCGGCTGGCAGCCGGGTTAATAGCCACTGATCGTTCCCACGCTCTGCGTGGGAACGCCGCTCAGGACGCTCTGCGTCTGCCTCTAAAATCGTGACGCGGAGCGTCACAGGGTGCATTCCCACGCGGAGCGTGGGAACGATCAGGCCGCGAGCTGGCCGCTGGCAATGGCCGCTGAAGCGGCCACCATCGCGCGCAACAACACCGCACACCCTGCCGCCAGGTCATCCGGCGCGGCATTTTCGATTTCGTTGTGGCTGATGCCGCCTTCACACGGTACAAAGATCATCCCCGCCGGGCCAAGCTCAGCCACGAAAATCGCGTCGTGCCCTGCCCCGCTGACGATGTCCATGTTCGACAAGCCCAAGCCATTGGCGGCATCGCGCACCGCCTCCACGCAGCCTTTGTCGAAGTACAGCGGCGGGAAGTCCGCCGTGGGCTGCATGTCGAAACTCAAGCCATGTTTGGCGCAGGTGTCCTCGATCACCTGACGCACCTGGGCAATCATCGAGTCCAGCCGTGCCGGTTCCAGATGACGAAAATCCAGGGTCATGCGCACCTCACCGGGAATCACGTTGCGCGATCCCGGATACGCTTGCAGGCACCCCACCGTGCCGCATGCATGGGGCTGGTGCGCCAAGGCCGCAGCGTTCACGGCGGCCACCACCGCTGCCGCGCCTACCAGGGCATCCTTGCGCAAGTGCATGGGTGTAGGGCCGGCATGGGCTTCAACACCGCGCAGCTTCAGGTCAAACCACTTTTGCCCGAGGGCGCCGAGCACCACGCCGATGGTTTTGTGTTCATCCTCCAGAATCGGCCCTTGTTCGATATGGGCCTCGAAATACGCGCCGACCTTATGCCCGCTGACCGACCGTGTTCCGGCATAACCAATCGCGTTCAACGCCTCCCCCACGCTGACGCCGTCCGTATCGACCTTGGCCAGAGTATCGGCGAGGCTGAACTTCTCGGCAAACACCCCTGAGCCCATCATGCACGGCGGGAAACGCGAGCCTTCTTCGTTGGTCCATACCACCACTTCCAGCGGCGCCTCGGTTTCCACATTCAGGTCGTTAAGGGTGCGCAGCACTTCCACACCGGCCAGCACGCCGAAGCAACCGTCGAACTTGCCGCCGGTGGGCTGGGTGTCGATATGGCTGCCGGTCATCACCGGTGGCAGGTCGGGATTGCGGCCGGGACGGCGCGCAAAGATATTGCCGATGCCGTCGATGGTCACGGTGCAACCCGCCGCTTCACACCACTGCACGAAGAGATCGCGAGCCTTGCGGTCGAGGTCGGTAAGGGCCAGGCGACACACTCCGCCTTTGGGGGTGGCGCCGAGTTTGGCCAGGTCCATCAGCGACTGCCACAGACGGTCACGGTTGATGTGCTGATGGGTCGATTGCAGAACGTCGAGGGCAGCGTTCATGGGGGTCTCCTCAGGCTACAGGTTCTTATGAATTAACGCGGTCAACTGTGGGAGCTGGCTTGCCTGCGATAGCGGTGTGTCAGCCGACACGGCTTTAACTGATAGTCCGCTATCGCAGGCAAGCCAGCTCCCACCTGAACCGTGTTTACAACGGGGATTTGGCGGTGAGTGGAGTGCTAGCGCGCTTGGCATTGAGCCCGTAATACAACACCCCGCCCAACGCCGAGCCGGTGAACCAGCCGTAGCTGTAGAACCAGCTGAACGCATCGCTGCCCAGCGACAGCAGCGTCAGCACCACCGGTACGCCAAAGGCGATAAAGCCGCTCCAGTTCCAGGCCGGGTACACGTCGTCGCGGTACAGGCCGGCCAGGTCCAACTGTTGTCTGCGGGTGATGAAATAGTCCACCACCATGATCCCGGCAATCGGCCCCAGCAGGCTTGAATAGCCCAGCAGCCAATTGGAATACACGGTTTCCAGGCTGACGTCCGAGACAATCAGCCCGAGTTTTTTCAGCAGTTCGTGGGCCATCAGCGCCAGCCCTACCAGGCCGGTGAGGATCACCGCCGTAGTGCGGTTGATCAGCTTGGGCGCGATGTTCTGGAAGTCGTTGGTGGGCGAGACGATGTTCGCCGCAGTGTTGGTGGACAAGGTGGCGACGATGATCAGCGCCATGGCGATGGCCACCCACACCGGGCTCTGGATATGACCAATCAGGCTCACCGGATCGGAGACGCTCACCCCCACCAGTTTCACCGAGGCGGCGGTCATGACCACGCCGAGGGCGGCGAACAGGAACATGGTCAGCGGCAAGCCGAAGATCTGCCCCAGAATCTGGTCTTTCTGGCTGTTGGCGTAGCGGCTGAAGTCGGGAATGTTCAGTGACAAGGTGGCCCAGAAGCCCACCATCGCCGTAAGCCCCGCCATGAAGTAACCGGTGAGGCTGGCGCCTTCGGGGCGCTTGGGTGGAATAGCCATCAGCTCGCTGAGGGACACGTTCGGCATCGCCCATACCAGCAGACCAACTCCTACGGCGACCAACAGCGGCGCCGACAAGGTTTCCAGGCGCTTGATCGACTCGGCGCCGCGCAGCACCACCCACAGGTTCAAGCACCAGAACAGCATGAAACCGATCACCTCACCGGTACCGCCGAGGGCTTTCCAGCCGTCGAAAATCGAACCCAGGAACAGGTGGATCGCCAGCCCGCCGAACATCGTCTGGATACCAAACCAGCCGCAGGCCACCAGCGCGCGGATCAGGCACGGTACGTTGGAACCGAGGATGCCAAAGGACGAACGCAACAGCACCGGAAACGGAATGCCGTACTTGGTGCCGGGAAACGCGTTGAGGGTCAGCGGGATCAACACCACGATATTGGCCAGTAGGATCGCCATCAGCGCCTCCCCCACCGACAGCCCGAAATACGCCGTGAGCACCCCGCCTAGGGTGTAGGTGGGCACGCAGATCGACATGCCGACCCACAGCGCGGTGATGTGCCATTTGTTCCAGGTGCGCTCGTGCACTTTGGTAGGTGCCATATCGTGGTTGTAGCGAGGGCTGTCGAGGACGTCGGGGCCGGCGTCGAGTTCGTACAGGCCGTTGCGCTCGATGACTTGCGATCTGTTCTGTTGCATGGCCGCTCCACGGTTTTTTTAAAATTATTGTTGCTCACCTGCACGCTAGGTTCAGGTGGCCGGAGTACCGCATCAACAACATGACATCCAGGGTTCCGGCCAACTGCCCGTGCACTCAATAACCGTGCCGACAACCGCCTCTGAACCCGCACCGCTTGTATAACTTGCTGATGTTTATCAGCTTTCCAATTGAGCCTGCGCTACTTGCCGCACGCGTCAGGCTAAACAATACGCAAGTTGCCAGAACCTGCAGGTCTCAAACTGGTGCATCACAATTATTTTTATTTCTCGACGCCGTCAAGCGGCATATCTCAAGCGCCTGATTTGCAATAAGAAATATTGAACAGATCAAGAACCTGTCAAGTGCGTCAAAACAGGGTGGGCGTGCTTCATTTTGGTGAAAATAGTATTTTTAACTTATAAATCAATTAGACAAAAACATTAAAGGCTTGATAAAAATCTTCTTGCTCATTCGAAAAACTCGGGCTAGTTTCTATTCCTGTCACCGATGACAGGAATTAACCGACCCTCGGTACGCAGCATTACAACACTTAGAACTGGCACAAGCCGGTCAAGCCTGTGAGGAACTCGACATGTCGCTGTTGATCCGTGGCGCCACCGTTATTACCCATGATGAAAGTTACCGCGCCGATGTGTTATGCGCAGAGGGTCTCATTCGCGCCATTGGCACGAATCTGGATATTCCCACAGGCTGCGAAATACTCGATGGCAGCGGCCAATACTTGATGCCAGGCGGCATTGACCCCCATACCCATATGCAACTGCCCTTCATGGGCACCGTGGCCAGTGAAGACTTTTTCAGTGGCACGGCGGCAGGCTTGGCCGGTGGTACCACGTCGATCATCGACTTCGTGATTCCCAACCCACAGCAATCGCTGATGGAAGCTTTCCACCAGTGGCGCGGCTGGGCCGAAAAGTCTGCCGCCGACTACGGGTTTCATGTAGCGATCACTTGGTGGAGCGAGCAGGTACGCGAGGAAATGGCCGAGCTGGTCAGCCATCACGGCATCAACAGCTTCAAGCATTTCATGGCCTACAAGAACGCGATCATGGCTGCCGATGACACCTTGGTCGCCAGTTTCGAACGCTGCCTGGAACTCGGCGCGGTGCCCACGGTGCATGCCGAAAATGGCGAGCTGGTGTACCACCTGCAACGCAAGCTGATGGCCCAGGGTATCACCGGGCCGGAGGCCCATCCGCTGTCGCGCCCGTCCCAGGTGGAAGGCGAAGCGGCCAGCCGTGCCATCCGGATTGCCGAGACCATCGGCACGCCGCTGTACCTGGTGCATGTGTCGACAAAGGAAGCCCTGGATGAAATCACTTATGCCCGTGGCAAGGGCCAGGCGGTGTACGGTGAGGTGCTCGCCGGCCACCTGTTGCTCGATGACAGCGTGTACCAGCACCCCGACTGGCAGACCGCCGCCGGCTATGTGATGAGCCCGCCATTCCGCCCACGCGGGCACCAAGAGGCGCTGTGGCACGGCCTGCAAGCGGGCAACCTGCACACCACCGCCACCGATCACTGCTGTTTCTGCGCCGAGCAAAAAGCCGCCGGGCGTGACGACTTCAGCAAGATCCCCAACGGTACCGCCGGCATTGAAGACCGCATGGCGCTGCTGTGGCATGAAGGCGTCAATACCGGGCGTTTGTCGATGCAGGAATTTGTCGCGCTGACCTCCACCAACACCGCGAAGATCTTCAACCTCTACCCGCGCAAAGGCGCGATACGCGTAGGCGCCGATGCCGACCTGGTGCTATGGGACCCCGAGGGCACGCGGACCATTTCCGCCAAGACCCACCATCAGCAGGTGGACTTCAACATCTTCGAAGGCAAGACCGTGCGCGGCGTGCCCAGCCACACCATCAGCCAGGGCAAGCTGGTGTGGGCCGATGGTGACCTGCGCGCCGAGCGAGGGGCCGGGCGGTATGTGCAGCGGCCGGCGTATCCCTCGGTGTTCGAGCAGTTGAGCAAGCGGGCAGCGCTTTGCAAGCCAGTGGCCGTGAACCGCTGAGTCCAAAAAAAGCGGACGCGGAGCGTCCAGTGAGGCTTTCCCACGCAGAGCGTGGGAACGATCGCCCATCAGAGGCAGCACCTCAATAACCGTGAGGCCAACACCGTGATCCAGACCCTGACCCACCTCCCCCACCCCCGCGAAGACGGGGCCACCCTCGCCAGCCAGTTCACCGACCTGGCACCGCCCCTCAACGCCCGCCAGGCCCAACTGGAAGCCTCGCGCTGCCTGTACTGCTACGACGCGCCTTGTGTGAATGCGTGCCCCAGCGAGATCGACATCCCTTCGTTCATTCGCAATATCCACACCGAGAACGTGCAAGGGGCCGCGCAGAAAATCCTCTCGGCCAACATCCTCGGTGGCAGTTGCGCACGGGTGTGCCCGACGGAAATCCTCTGCCAGCAAGCCTGCGTACGCAATAACGCCGAAGAATGCGCCCCCGTGCTGATCGGCCTGTTGCAACGCTATGCCATCGACAACGCGCACTTCAGCGAACACCCGTTCCAACGCGCCGCGCCCACTGGCAAGCGCATCGCCGTGGTCGGTGCCGGGCCTGCCGGTTTGGCCTGCGCTCACCGCGCCGCCTTGCACGGTCATGACGTGGTGATTTTCGAAGCGCGGGAAAAAGCCGGCGGACTGAATGAATACGGAATCGCCAAATACAAACTGGTGGACGACTTCGCCCAGAAGGAACTGGATTTCCTCCTGCAGATTGGCGGCATCGAGGTTCGCCACGGCCAGCGCCTGGGCGACAACCTGACCTTGAGCGAACTGCACCAGCAATTCGATTCGGTGTTCCTCGGCCTGGGTCTCGCTGCCAGCAAACAGCTGGGCCTGCCCTTTGAGGACGCCCCCGGCCTGCTCGCCGCCACCGACTATATCCACGAACTGCGCCAGGCCGATGACCTCAGCCAACTGCCCCTGGCCGACCGCTGCATCGTGCTCGGCGCCGGCAACACCGCCATCGACATGGCCGTGCAGATGGCCCGCCTCGGTGCCCGCGATGTCAACCTGGTATACCGCCGTGGCCTGGCCGACATGGGCGCAACCCACCACGAACAGGACATCGCCAAGGCCAATCAAGTACGGCTGTTGACCTGGGCGCAACCCGACGAGGTCCTGCTCGATGACCAAGGCCGCGTACGCGGCATGCGCTTTGCCCGCACCTGCCTGGAAAACGGTCGCCTGCTGCCTACCGGGGAAACCTTCGAACTGGCCGCCGACGCGATCTTCAAGGCGATCGGGCAAGGCTTCGACAACGACGCCCTGCACGATCCGCTGGCCCAGCAACTGCATCGCGTCGGCGAGCGCATCTTCGTCGATGAGCAACTGCGCACCAGCATCCCAGGGGTGTATGCCGGCGGCGATTGCGTCAGCCTCGGCCAGGACCTCACCGTTCAGGCGGTACAACATGGCAAGCGGGCCGCCGAAGCCATGCATGCCCAACTCATGCTGACTGTGGAGGCTGCGTAATGGCCGATCTCTCGATTGTATTCGCCGGTATCAAAGCGCCCAATCCGTTCTGGCTGGCCTCCGCGCCGCCCACCGACAAAGCCTACAACGTGGTGCGCGCCTTCGAGGCCGGCTGGGGTGGCGTCGTGTGGAAAACCCTGGGGGAAGACCCGGCGGCGGTGAACGTGTCGTCGCGTTACTCCGCGCACTATGGCGCCAACCGCGAAGTGCTGGGCATCAACAATATCGAACTGATCACCGACCGTTCCCTGGAGATCAACCTACGGGAAATCACCCAGGTGAAAAAGGACTGGCCGGACCGCGCACTGATCGTCTCGCTCATGGTGCCTTGTGTCGAAGCGTCCTGGAAAAACATCCTGCCCTTGGTGGAGGCGACCGGCTGCGACGGCATCGAACTGAACTTCGGCTGCCCTCATGGCATGCCCGAACGGGGCATGGGCGCCGCCGTCGGCCAGGTGCCGGAGTACGTGGAGCAAGTGACGCGCTGGTGCAAGACGTATTGTTCGCTGCCGGTGATCGTCAAGCTCACGCCGAACATCACCGACATCCGCGTGGCGGCGCGGGCGGCCTATCGCGGCGGCGCCGATGCGGTGTCGCTGATCAACACCATCAACTCCATCACCAGCGTGGACCTGGAGCGCATGGTCGCCCTGCCAGTGGTCGGTACCCAGAGCACCCATGGTGGTTACTGCGGCTCGGCGGTCAAGCCGATTGCGTTGAACATGGTCGCCGAAATCGCCCGTGACCCACAGACCAACGGCCTGCCGATCTGCGGCATCGGCGGTATCGGCACCTGGCGCGACGCCGCGGAATTCGTCGCCCTGGGCTGCGGCGCGGTGCAGGTGTGCACGGCGGCGATGCTGCATGGGTTTCGCATCGTTGAAGAAATGAAGGATGGCTTGTCGCGCTGGATGGACACCCAAGGCCATGCCAACCTGCAGGCGTTTTCCGGGCGGGCGGTGGGCAACACCACGGATTGGAAGTACCTGGACATCAACTATCAGGTCATCGCCAAGATAGACCAAGAGGCGTGCATTGGCTGTGGTCGTTGCCATATTGCCTGCGAGGACACCTCGCACCAGGCCATTGCCAGCTTGAAGCAGGCCGATGGCACGCATCTGTATGAGGTGATCGACGATGAGTGCGTGGGCTGCAACCTGTGCCAGATCACCTGCCCGGTGGCCGACTGCATCGAGATGGTGCCGATCGATACCGGCAAGCCGTTTTTGAACTGGACGCAGGACCCGCGCAATCCTTACCGGGAAGCGGTGTAACCCTAGCCCCTCGTTCCCACGCTCCGCGTGGGAACGATCAGCTCAAGGCTCCAAACCAATCCCGCGCAAAATCACACTGGTCACTGTCTGAATGGCCTTCTCGAACTGCCTGTCCGACAACGGCTGGTGATCATTCAGAATCTTCACCTGGTGGTCGAAGTCGGCATAGTGCTGGGTCGAGGCCCAGATCATGTACAGCAAGCTCGAGGGCTCCACCGGCAGGATGCGTTTGTCTTGCACCCATTGGCGAATCTTCGCTTCCTTCATCTTGGCCCAGTCGTACAGGCTTTCATCCAGGGCCTCGCCGAGTGTGGGCGCGCCGTGGATGATTTCATTGGCCCAGACCTTGGAGCCATACGGGCGCATGCGCGATCGCTGCATCTTGGCGCGGATGTAGCTGCTGAGCACCACCCGAGGGTCGTCGAAGGTTTCAAAGCTCAGGGCGTCCTGCTTCCACAACTCCAGCAGGTCGAACAGCACCGCGCTGTACAGCTCGCTTTTGGTGGTGAAGTAGTAATGCAGGTTGGAGCGCGGCAGTTGCGCTTCTTCGGCGATGTCTGCCATGGCGGTGCTGCCATAGCCTTTGTTGGCGAAGACCTTCTCCGCCGCCAGCAGGATTTTCTCGACGTTGACCCGACGAATTCCGATCTTGTGATTGCCCATAAGGGCTCCCTGACAACAACACGGCCTAAAGACTACCACCGGCTCTAGATCGGGGCGACAGGCCAAGCCGAAACTTCGTACACTGCCGGCTCCTATCCTCTGATCGGTATTGAACAATGTTGCTCAAGAAGTCCCTGACCGCTGCTGTCCTGTTCACTGCCCTGCTGGGCGCCTCCACGGCGTTTGCCCACGCCCACCTCAAGAGCGCGGAGCCTGCGGCTGACAGCAAAGTCGCCGCACCCAAAGACCTGCGCCTGACCTTCAGCGAAGGCGTCGAAGCCACCTTCACCAAGGTCTCCCTGAGCAAGGACGGCACCGAAATCGCCATCAAGGGCCTGGAAACTCCGGACGCCGACAAGAAGACACTGGTGGTCACGCCTGCCGCTCCGCTGGCAAGCGGCACGTATAAGGTCGAATGGCATGCGGTGTCCGTCGACACTCACAAAAGCGAAGGCACTTACAGCTTCAAGGTCGGCCAATAACCCATGGCAACCCTGCTGGTGCTGTGCCGCTTCCTGCACTTTTGCGTCGTGTTGCTGATGTTCGGGGCCTGGGTGTTCAGGCCCTGGCTGCTCGGCGCTCACGTCGTGCAGCCGACACTGGACCGGCAATTGCTGCGCATCACCCGTGGCCTGGCCGGCTTGGGGCTGTTCACCGGGGTTGTGTGGTTGCTGTTGATCACCGCCAGCATGGCCGGCAGTTGGGAGTCGGCGCTGCAACCGGCCACGGTGCAGTTGGTGCTGGGCAAGACCTTTTTTGGCCAGGTATGGGCCTGGCATCTGCTGCTGAACCTGCTGCTGGTGATCGTGCTGATCAAGCCCTGGCCGGCCTTGCGCTTGCCGCTGCTCGCCCTGCTGCTGGCGACCCTGGCCCCCGTAGGCCATGGCGCCATGCTCGATGGGCTGAGTGGGCGGTTGCTGATCCTTAACCAGGTAGTGCACCTGCTGTGCGTTGGGGCCTGGCTCGGTGGGTTGCTGGTGTTGGTGCTGATCCTCCGGCAGGCGCAAGACCACCACCTGGAGCCGATTCTGCGTCGCTTCAGTGGTGTGGGATATGGCTTGGTCGGCGGCCTGCTGGTAACCGGTCTGATCAACGTGCGCGTGCTCACCGGGCAACTGTGGCCCACGCCGCTGTTCGAGGGCTTCGCCTTGATCCTGCTGATCAAGGTGGGGCTGGTGCTGGGCATGCTGGGGTTGGCGCTGTTGAACCGGTTGCGTATCAAGCGCTGCGAACAACGCCTGGGCAGTTTGAGAGCCAGTGTGATGATGGAGTGGCTGTTGGGCATTGCAGCAGTGGCTGCGGTTTCCCTGCTTGGCACCCTGCCGCCGATGGTCATGGCTGGCTGAAACCTGCGTTGCAATGCAATCCATGTAGGAGCGAGCTTGCTCGCGAAAAACTCACAGGCGCCGCGTTCATTCAGGAAGCACGCGTTATCGTTGACGTTTTTTCGCGAGCAAGCTCGCTCCTACAGGGGGCGACCGTGCCGCTGCGTTGAATCGTTTCACCCAAGTCATCATATAACTTCTGCTTGACACGCCCTCAAAACCTCGCAAATATCGCGCTCAATGTTGTACGACAACGTATAACAAATAATAAAAACAACAAAACAAAGGGAGCCTCACTGTGAGTCAATCCGCCCGTCATTCCTGCACTCGCCTGGGCCTTCTCGGTCTCGGCAGCCTGGCCGTCACCCTGCCGCTGGGTGCCAACGCCGAAGGCTTTATCGACGACGCCAAGGCCACGCTCAACCTGCGTAATGCCTACTTCAATCGCAACTTCACCAACCCGACCAACCCCCAGGGCAAGGCCGAAGAGTGGACGCAGAATTTTATCCTTGATGCCAAGTCCGGCTTTACCCAGGGCACGGTCGGTTTCGGGATTGACGTGCTGGGCCTGTATTCGCAAAAGCTTGATGGCGGCAAAGGCACCGCCGGCACCCAACTGTTGCCGGTGCATGACGATGGCCGCCCCGCCGACAATTTCGGGCGCCTGGGTGCCGCGCTGAAGACCAGGCTGTCGAAGACCGAGTTGAAAGTTGGTGAATGGATGCCGGTGCTGCCGATCTTGCGTTCCGATGATGGCCGCTCCCTGCCCCAGACCTTTCGTGGCGGCCAGGTCACCTCCAATGAAATCGCCGGCCTGACGCTCTACGGTGGCCAGTTTCGGGGCAACAGCCCACGCAACGACGCGAGCATGGAAGACATGTTCATGAACGGCAAAGCCGCGTTCACTTCGGACCGTTTCAACTTCGGCGGCGGCGAATACACTTTCAACGACAAACGTACCCAGGTCGGCCTGTGGTACGCCGAACTGACTGATATCTACCAACAGCAGTACCTCAACCTCACCCACAGCCAGCCGCTGGGAGACTGGACCCTGGGCGCCAACCTCGGGTTCTTCAACGGCAAGGAAGACGGCAGCGCCCTGGCCGGCGACCTCGATAACAAGACCCTGTTCGCCCTGCTCTCGGCCAGATACAACGGCCATACCTTCTATGTTGGCCTGCAAAAACTCAGCGGCGACAGCGCCTGGATGCGCATCAACGGCACCAGCGGCGGCACTCTGGCCAACGACAGCTACAACGCCAGCTACGACAACGCCAAGGAAAAGTCCTGGCAGGTGCGCCACGACTTCAACTTTGTGGTGCTCGGCGTTCCGGGGCTGACCCTGATGAACCGCTATATCAGCGGCAGCAATGTACACACCGGGGCGATCACCGACGGCAAGGAGTGGGGGCGTGAGTCGGAGTTGGCCTACACGGTGCAGAGCGGTGCGCTGAAGAACCTCAATGTGAAGTGGCGCAACTCGACCATGCGTCGGGATTTCAGCAATAACGAGTTCGATGAGAACCGGATTTTTATCAGCTATCCGATTTCGTTGTTGTAGTTCCAAAGGCAAATCCGATCTCTAAGGTGCCACCTATCCATGTGGGAGCTGGCTTGCCTGCGATAGCGGTGGGTCAGTTACCACATCCTTTTCAGACTCACCGCTATCGCAGGCAAGCCAGCTCCCACCTTTGATCTCATGTGCCTGGAAGGACGTTGACAACACCAGGAATCCCTAACACTATTTCCCCATAGTCATACGACAACCTACAACAAAAATCTGGAAGGCCCATGACCACCACCACCCCCGCTCCCTTCAACCGTCTGTTGCTCACTGGTGCCGCCGGCGGCCTGGGCAAGGTCCTGCGTGAACGCATGCGTCCTTATGCCCAGGTGCTGCGCCTTTCGGATATCGCTGAAATGGCCCCCGCCACTGACGCTCGCGAAGAGGTACACATCTGCGACCTGGCCGACAAACACGCCGTGCATCAGTTGGTAGAGGGCGTCGACGCCATCCTGCACTTTGGCGGCGTTTCGGTGGAGCGCTCGTTCGAAGAGGTGCTGGGCGCGAACATCAGCGGCATTTTCCATATCTACGAAGCGGCCCGCCGCCACGGGGTCAAGCGGGTGATCTTCGCCAGTTCCAATCACGTGATTGGTTTCTACAAACAGGGCGTGCAACTCGACGCCCATTCCCCGCGCCGCCCGGACAGTTACTACGGCCTGTCCAAGTCCTACGGCGAAGACATGGCCAGTTTCTACTTCGACCGTTATGGCATCGAGACCGTGAGCATCCGTATCGGCTCCTCGTTCCCGCAACCGCAGAACCGCCGGATGATGCACACCTGGCTGAGTTTCGACGACCTGACCCAACTGCTCGAACGCGCGCTGTACACGCCCAACGTCGGCCATACCGTGGTGTACGGCATGTCGGCCAACCTCGACACCTGGTGGGACAACCGCTACGCCGCGCACCTGGGCTTTGCCCCCAAAGACAGCTCCGAAGTGTTCCGCGCCCAGGTCGAAGCCCAACCGCCCGTGGCCGCCGATGACCCGGCCAAGGTCTACCAGGGCGGTGCGTTCTGCGCGGCGGGGCCGTTCGGTGACTGAGTGCCCCGCAACCCAAGGGAATGACCATGACTGCTGAACTGATTGTCGATGCCCGCAATGCGGTGGGCGAATGCCCGGTGTGGGTGCCCGAAGAAAACGCCCTGTATTGGGTAGATATCCCCAACGGCGGCCTGCAACGCTGGAACGCCGCCACCGGCCATCTGGCGGCGTGGAAAGCCCCAGAGATGCTCGCCTGTATTGCGCGCACCCAGGCAGGCAATTGGGTCGCTGGCATGCAAACCGGCTTCTTCCAACTCACGCCCCACCACGACGGCAGCCTCGACACCGTGCCGCTGGCCAGCATCGAGCATTCACGCAAGGACATGCGTTTGAACGATGGCCGCTGCGATCGCCAGGGCCGTTTCTGGGCCGGCAGCATGGTGCTGGACATGGGCTTGAATGCCGCCGAAGGCGTCCTTTATCGCTATGGGTCCGGGGCTGCGCCCCACGCGCTACTGGAGGGGTTCATCACCCTCAACGGCCTGGCCTTCAGCCCCGATGGTCGCACGATGTACGCTTCCGATTCGCACCCGAAGGTACAAAAGGTCTGGGCGTTCGACTACGACATCGAGACCGGCACGCCGTCCAATCGCCGCCTGTTCATTGATATGAACGACTTCCCCGGGCGTCCCGACGGTGCAGCCGTGGACGCCGAGGGCGGATACTGGATCTGCGCCAACGACGCCGGGTTGGTTCACCGTTTCACCCCGGACGGTCGCCTGGGCCGCTCCCTGAGCGTGCCCGTGAAAAAACCCACCATGTGCGCCTTCGGTGGCAGCCGCCTGGACACTCTGTACGTCACCTCCATCCGCGACGACCCGAGTGAACAGTCGCTGTCTGGTGGCGTGTTCGCCCTCAACCCCGGCGTCCAAGGACTGCCCGAACCCCGCTTCATCGTTTAATCGCTGTGCCTTGAATACAACAATAACAAGACAGGAGTGACTTCCATGGACTTCAAACGCACCTTGCTCGCCGCTGCAATCTTCACCCTCAGCAGCGCAGCCCACGCGCTGGAAATCAAGTTCGCCGACATCCACCCCGCTGGCTACCCCACCGTGGTCGCAGAAGAAAACATGGGCAAGGCCCTGACCAAGGCGAGCAACGGCGAGCTGACCTTCAAGTATTTCCCCGGCGGTGTGCTGGGCTCCGAGAAGGAAGTGGTCGAACAGGCCCAGGTCGGCGCCGTGCAAATGACCCGCGTCAGCCTCGGCATCGTCGGCCCGGTGGTGCCGGACGTGAACGTGTTCAACCTGCCGTTCGTATTCCGCGACCAGGCGCATATGCGCAAGGTCATCGATGGCGAGATTGGCGACGAGATCCTCGCCAAGATCACCAACTCCGAGTTCGGCCTGGTGGCCCTGGCCTGGATGGATGGCGGCACGCGCAATCTCTATACCAAGAAACCGGTGCGCAAGATCGAAGACCTCAAGGGCATGAAGATCCGCGTGCAAGGCAACCCGATTTTCATCGAAGCCTTCAACGCCATGGGCGCCAACGGCATTGCCATGGACACCGGCGAGATCTTCAGCGCCCTGCAGACCGGGGTCATCGACGGCGCGGAAAACAACCCGCCGACCTTGCTGGAACACAACCACTTCCAGAACGCCAAGTACTACACCCTCACCGAACACCTGATCCTGCCTGAACCCATCGTGATGTCGAAAATCACCTGGAACAAGCTCGACCCCGCCCAGCAGGACATGGTCAAGGCCGCCGCCAAGGCCGCCCAGGCTGATGAGCGCGTGCTCTGGGACGCCAAGTCCGCCAGCAGTGAAGAGAAACTCAAGAAGGCCGGCGTGGAGTTCATCACTGTCGACAAAAAGCCCTTCTATGAGGCCACTGCGGCGGTGCGTGCCAAATACGGTGCGCCGTATGCGGACATGATCAAGCGCATCGACGCGGTTCAATAACCTCCCCTGCCCTGCATAAGGCCTGGCGCGGTCGGCATCGACGCGCCCGGTCACGGTGAACGCCATGAAGACTTTACTGCTGCGCTTCAATGACCGCCTTTACATGACCTGCATCTGGGTAGCCGGTCTTTCCGTCCTGGGGGTCGCCTTGATCATTCCCTGGGGTATCTTCACCCGCTACGCCCTCGGCACCGGTTCCAGCTGGCCGGAGCCCACCGCCATCCTGCTGATGCTGGTGTTCACCTTTATCGGCGCCGCTGC
This sequence comes from Pseudomonas sp. Pse35, assembly GCF_024519715.1. Lineage (NCBI taxonomy): Bacteria > Pseudomonadati > Pseudomonadota > Gammaproteobacteria > Pseudomonadales > Pseudomonadaceae > Pseudomonas > Pseudomonas sp. Pse35. The sequence continues at coordinate 104,976 of NZ_JALJRP010000018.1, forward strand.
CAGTTATCGTGCCGGTGCGCACATGTCGGTAGCGATGATCACTGACCGCTTGCCGCCTGTCCAACGCCGCCTCGTCGGCATCCTCTCGCAACTGCTGATGGGCACCATCTGCGTGTTCATGACGATTTGGGGCACCAAGCTGTGCCTGTCCACCTGGAACCAATTCATGAGCGCCATCCCTACCCTGCGCGTAGGCATCACCTATATGCCGATCCCGATTGGCGGCGTGCTGACCCTGGTGTTCGTGGTCGAAAAGCTGCTGCTCGGTGATCAGAGCAACCGCAAGGTGGTGCGTTTCGATCTGGTTGAAGAAAACGAAGGGGCCGCCTGATATGGACGCATTGATTCTGTTGGGCAGCTTTGTTGTATTGATTCTGATCGGCATGCCGGTGGCCTATGCATTGGGGCTGTCGGCACTGATTGGCGCGTGGTGGATCGACATCCCGTTCCAGGCCCTAATGATTCAGATTGCCGGTGGGGTGAACAAGTTTTCGCTGATGGCGATTCCGTTCTTCGTACTGGCCGGGGCGATCATGGCCGAGGGCGGTATGTCGCGGCGCCTGGTGGCCTTTGCCGGGGTGCTGGTGGGCTTTGTGCGTGGCGGGTTGTCCCTGGTCAACATCATGGCTTCGACGTTTTTTGGCGCGATTTCCGGCTCATCCGTGGCCGATACCGCCTCGGTCGGCTCGGTGCTGATTCCGGAAATGGAACGGCGGGGTTATCCGCGCGAATTCGCCACCGCCGTGACCGTCAGCGGTTCGGTGCAGGCGCTGCTGACGCCGCCCAGCCATAACTCGGTGCTGTACTCCCTGGCGGCAGGCGGCACCGTCTCCATCGCCTCGCTGTTCATGGCCGGTGTGGTGCCGGGCCTGTTAATGAGCGCGTGCCTGATGGTGCTCTGCCTGATCTTCGCGAAAAAGCGCGACTACCCCAAAGGCGAAGTCATCCCCTTGAAGCAGGCGCTGAAGATCGCCGCCGATGCGCTCTGGGGCCTGATGGCCATGGTGATCATCCTCGGCGGCATCCTCTCGGGCATCTTCACCGCCACCGAGTCGGCGGCGATTGCGGTGTTGTGGGCATTCTTCGTGACCATGTTCATCTACCGCGACTACAAATGGCGCGAACTGCCCAAGCTGATGCATCGCACGGTGCGCACCATTTCCATCGTGATGATCCTGATCGCCTTCGCCGCCAGCTTCGGCTACATCATGACCCTGATGCAGATCCCGGCGAAGATCACCACGCTGTTCCTGACCCTGTCGGACAACCGCTACGTGATCCTGATGTGCATCAACGTCATGCTGTTGTTGCTCGGCACGGTGATGGACATGGCGCCGCTGATCCTGATCCTCACGCCTATCCTGATGCCGGTGATCCTGGGCATCGGCGTCGACCCGGTCCACTTCGGCATGATCATGCTGGTGAACCTGGGTATCGGCCTGATTACCCCGCCGGTGGGCGCGGTGCTGTTCGTCGGCGCGGCGGTGGGCAAGACCAGCATCGAGAAAACCGTAAAGGCCCTGCTGCCGTTTTATGCGGTGTTGTTCTTGGTGCTGATTGCGGTGACCTACGTTCCGGCGTTGTCGCTGTGGTTGCCCCACTTGGTGCTGTAAAGGCAAACCAATGTGGGAGCTGGCTTGCCTGCGATAGCGATCTGTCAGTGAACGCATTCGTGACTGATACACCGCTATCGCAGGCAAGCCAGCTCCCACAGTTGAATCCTCAGTGTTTGTTTTGACTTCACTAGGCAGGTCAATCGTGATTGAGCTTACAGATCAATTCACCCATCTGGTGCTCGCCCCCGCCATCGGCGGCAGCCTCGTCAACTGGACGGTACGCGACACCGGGCAACCGCTATTGCGGCACAGCGACAAGCACGCGATCAATACCGGGCTGCCGGGCAAGCTGGGCTGCTATCCATTAGCGCCCTGGTCCAACCGCATCGCCCACGGCGGCTTCGACAACCCCGATGGCTGGCTGGCACTGGCACCCAATAGCCCCACTGACCCTTTTCCGATTCACGGTTCGGCCTGGCAGCAGGTATGGCAGGTGACAAGCCAGTCAGAACATGAAGTGGTGTTGGAGCTGCGCTGCGAAACGCCCTTCGCCTATCACGCCCGCCAACGGTTTCGCTTGAACAACGGTGAGTTGAATATCCAATTGTATGTAACTCACTTGGCCGAGCAACCCGCCTGGCATGGGCTGGGCTTGCATCCGTACTTGCCGCGCCGGCCGGGTACGCGGCTGCAGGCAAAGGCTAGGCAAGTGTGGATGAGTGATGCAGCCAAGCTGCCCACAAGGCTGGAACCTGTTCCCGAGGCCTGGGATTTTCGGCAACTCAAAGGATTGCCAGAGGGGCTGGTGGACAACGGCTTTTGCGGCTGGGATGGGCACTGCGTGATCGAACAACCGGAGCTTGGCTATCGCCTCGAATGCCAGGCCAGCGGCGCCGATTACTTCCTGCTGTACTGCCCGCCAGGGTTGGAGTTTTTCTGCATCGAACCGGTGAGCCATCCGGTGAATGCCCATCACCTGGCGGGCAAGCCTGGCCTGAAGCTGCTGGAGCAAGGCCAGTCAACCCACCTGGCATTCAACCTGAAATGCACTCCAAATGCCTGAACTGTAGGAGCGAGCTTGCTCGCGAAAAACTCACAGGCGCCGCGTTCATTCAGAAAACACGCGTTATTGTTGACGTTTTTCGCGAGCAAGCTCGCTCCTACAGTCAGAGGATGCGTCAACGTCAGGGTGGGCTGTTTTTCAGGCGCCCTGCTGTATCGATACTCACCACCACCGACAACCCCGGCCGCAAGCGCTCACTCTCGGCCTGGTCCGGGTCCACGATGATGCGCACCGGCACCCGCTGGGCGATCTTGACGAAGTTGCCGGTGGCGTTGTCCGCCTGCAACAGGCTGAACTCGGAACCAGTGGCCGGGGAAATATGCTGCACCGTGCCATGGAATTTGCGGTGGTTCAGCGCATCCACGGTGAACGTGACCGGCTGGCCGACCTGCACATTGTCCATCTGGGTTTCTTTCATATTGGCAATCACCCACAACTGCTTGGGCACCAGCGCCATCAGTTGCGCGCCGGAATTGACGTAGGCGCCGAGGCGCACGCCGATCTGCCCGAGCTGACCATCCCGTGGCGCCGTGATGCGTGTATTAGACAGGTCAATGCGCGCCAACTCCACCGCCGCCTCGGCACTCGCGACAGCTGCCTCCAGGGAGCCGCGGTTGACGATTACCGTCTGCAAATCTTGGCGGGCGATTTCCAGGCTGGCCTGGGCCTGGGCCACGGCGGCGATGGTCTGCGCGTTGGCCGCACGGGTCACGTCCAGTTCGCGTTTGGACACCGAACCATCGCTGATCAGTTCTTCATTGCGGCGCAAATCCGCAGTGCTCTTGCGTGCCTGGGCCTGGCTGTCGACCAACGCGGCCTGGCGCAGCTTGATGGTCGCTTCGGCGCTGTTGCGTTGCTGCACCACGTTGGCCAACGAGGCCTTCTGCACCGCCAGTTGCGCAAGGGCCTGGTCGAGGCGTTGCTTGTAGATACGGTCATCCAGGCGCACCAGCAGGTCGCCGGTCTTGACGTACTGGAAGTCCTGCACCGGCACTTCGAACACATAGCCGCTGAGCTGCGGGCCGATAATCGTCACCTGCCCACGCACCAAAGCGTTCTCGGTGGTTTCCACCGCGCTGCTGAACGGCGGCAGTTGCCAGGCGTACAGCACAATCAGCACACCGATGATGGCGATGGCGGCAAAGCCCAGGGACGAGATGATACGCACGCGCAAGGGCCGCAATTGGGTAGGCACCGCGCCCGGGGGCGTGCTGCCTTCCGGCGTGGCGGCGATGGCGGTCGTGGTGGTGGTTGAAGGTTCAGTCATGAAGTTGCGCCGCTGGGTTGAACAGGAGGAATTGCCTTGGTGGTGCTCATCAACCACAGGCTACGGGTGAAGATCCACAGCATGGTCAGGATCGCGATAATCGCGATCAGCATGAAGACATCGTTGTAAGCCATGACGTTCGCCTCGCGGGTGGCCGCCGTGGCCAGGCTGCGGATGCCCATGAGGTTGCGCAGTTCCGGGTCAGCGACGATCTTGCCATAGGCCGCGCCACCACTCTGCACACGCGCCGCCACAAGCGGGTCGATCAGGGTCAGGTGCTCGACGATCATGCTCGAATGGTACTTCTCGCGCACGATCTGGAAGGTGCCTAGCAACGCCGCACCGATCAGGCCGCCGAGGTTCTGGCAGATCCCGAACATCACCGAGAAGCTCACCAGGTTGCGCGGGTTGGTGAGTACGTTTTTGGTGCCCAGCACCATGGTCGGCCCCAGGAAGAACGTACCGCCGAAGCCTAGCAGGAACTGGCTGATATAGAGGTTCTGCGGACGGGTGAGGTTGCTGGAAAAACTGTCCATCACCGAACCTGTCGCCATCAGCGCCAGGGAAATGATCAGCGGCATCAGCAAATGCGCCGGGTTGATCGTCAGCGCGCTGACCACCAGCCCGGCAATCGCCCCGGCCAGCATCACCACGTACAGGGTGTGCATCTGCTGGTAGCTCATGTTCAACATCTGCATGAACCCCACCGCACCGGTGGATTGCTCGGACAGCACCATGCGAATCAGCACCACCGCCAACGCCAGGCGGATCATCACGCCGCTGCCCAGCCAGCGCGTCATCAGCATCGGGTTGCTGCGGTTATGCTCGATGGCGAGCCCCGCCATGATCAGCACCAGGGAACAGGCCGAGGCTACGCCGATCCACGGCGCTTCCAGCCACCAGTCGATGCGCCCAAGGGACAGCACCGCACAGAGCAAGGCCACGCCGCTGGCGAGGATGGCGAAGGTGAGAAAATCGAGTTTTTCAAAGGTCTTGAAGCGATCGCCCGGCGGCAGCTTGAGCAGGAACACGCAGCCCAGGCAGATCAGCGCCAGGCCCAGTTCGAACAAATACAGCCCGCGCCATTCGGCAATTTGCAGCAAGTCTTCGGAAAACAGCCGCGCGAGGGGCAGCGCCAACTGCGCGGTACCCAGCCCCAACACCAAAGCTTTCAAACGCCACTTGGCCGGGAATGCCTGGATCATGTAGTACAAGCCCAACGAACTCAGCGCCGCACCCACCATGCCATGGGCGGCCCGTACCGCAATCGCCGAACTGAGGTCATTGACGAACAAGTGGCCGAAGGTCACCAGCGCGTAAAGCACCAGGAACACCTCGGTAAACGCGCGCAGGCCGAACTGTTGGCGAAACTTTACCAGCAGCAGGTTCATGCACACGTTAGTCATTACATAGGCGGCGGGCAGCCAGGCCATTTCCGCGGTGGTCGCGCCCAAGGCGCCTTGCAGGTATTGCAGGTTGGCGATGACCAGGGCGTTACCCAAGCCGCCGGTGATTGCCACCAGCACGCCGACCAGCGCGAAAAGCCAGCGCTTATGCGTAGGATGCAGCGGCGTCGACGGCGAGCCAGGCAGGCTCGGCCGCTCGTGGGGTTGCCAGGTGTGGGGGGTGTATTTATCCATTCGGTGACCTTGGTAAGCCGGGGTGCAAGGCCGGTGAATCCGTTATACAGAGGAACAGTAACCTGAGAGGCGTTCATGTTGCCATCTTGAGGACGCAATTGATCGTCAATGGGGCACAGTCAAATGGCGCCCACTGCCCGGCATCATTTGTCTTGCCCCTTCGCCCAGCGCTTGAACTCAGCGATCAGGGTCCGGCTTGATCGCTATATCAGGCACCGGCTTATAGAACGGTCCATAGTCCAGCAGTAGCTCCTCGCCTCTCTTGATGTCCTTGAGCGCCACATAGAACGTCAGGTTTTTCCCGACCGCGATGGACACGACATTGTTGGACATCCACGCAGGCCCCTCGCCCAGTTGCGAGGTATTGATCAGGCTCAGGGTGTTGCCAGTGTGCAGGCCGCTCACCGTCCGGGTACCCGAGCGCGTACCGAACAGGTAAGTCATTACAGCTCGCGAACCTTGCTTGCGCTGCTCCTCGAACAGTGACGCTTCGTCTGCATGGTATTTGCCTGCATAAGGGCCAAGCACTTCAAATTGGGGGATATCGCGCCGCGCCCATACCGAAGCGCCGCGAGCCGGCCCCCCATCGTCCAACGGCGTGACCACCTCCAGGGCATCGTCAAATCGGGTCTGATGCTGGCCTTCGGTGCGCAGCCAGTCTTTGATCGACGCCTTGATCTGTGCTGAAACCCTCGCCTTAGTCGGGCTATCAAGCCCATCGAGCACGCCATTCCAGTGGGAGATGCGGATGTCATCGATCGGGCCTTCGAGTGATTGGGTCAAGCTGATTCTGGGGTTCACCGGGTCCTGCAGAATCGGCAGCGTGTTGTCGATCTGATGACGAGGCAATGTTGGGAAATCGCTGGGTTCAACCTTGATCACCACGGGCGGGACTGTCGAAGCGGGGGCTGGGGCCCCCAGGCCTTGCGTTGTGCCGGCGCCGACCTTTGATGGTGGCGGGTCCAAGGGCTCTGATGCGGGGCGTTTTCGTGGACTATCCGTAACCGATTGCCCAGGAACGGGGCGCGGCCCAGTGCCTTGCTGTAACCGTCCCAGACGTTGCGAGGCGTTCGCTGTAAACGAGCCGTCCGCTCTCACGTACTTACTCCAGAGGTCTGGACTAAGCCTGTGCTGTTGCACAAACTGCGCCTGCGTGACGGAATTGTCTGCGCTCTCGGCAAGCGCTTGCCACTGGCGCAAAAGGTCACCGGTAATCCTGCGATAGGCGCCATCGGTTACATTCTTCATCAGGGCTTCGCCGGCCGCCGACAGGCCACCATCAGGACGGACATACGCTCTGAACGAATGCACACTCAGGTTATGCTGAACGGCGAACCCCTCCATGGTCATGGTCTCACGCGCCTGCTGAGTCAGCTTTTGCCACCTATCGATATGCGTTTCGGTCACCCTGCCCGCCGCCATGTTGGCAGAGCGGTCGCGCACCGTCACACCGGCAGGGCTCAGTTTGCCGTCAGGCTGCACGTAATACTCAAAGGTTCTCGGGGATAGATGTTTCTGGCGAGCAAAGCCCCTGCGTGTAAGGCTTCGTTGCTGCGCGGGCGGCAACGCCTCCCACTCGCGCAAATGCCCAGCCGTGATCAACTCCATGCGCGCCCTGGGAACATGGGTGATCGGGCCCAGTGCGGCGCGCTCAAGGCGTTCGCTGGCGGTCTTTTTCAAGGAACCATCAGCGTTGACCCAGTCTCTCCAAGTGGCTGGATGGAGCCCGTTGTCGCTTGTGAACTGCGCTTGCGTGATCGCATTATTCGGGTCCTCGAAATAGGCTTTCCACTGGCGAAGGTGGTCGTCGGTAATCTTGTTAGGGGCAATACCGACCACCCTGTCCATCAGTTCTCTACCGACCGGCCCCAATGTACCGTCTCGCCGCACATGGGTTTTGAACGAGCCTGGATTAACGTGATAAAGCTCGGCAAACCCCTCGAGCGTCATTTCGTCACGCTCCGTCTGTGGCATGTCTTGCCAATCACGGATATGGGTTTCAGTCACGGTATAAAATGGCGTATTGGGTGCACGGTCGCGCACCGCCACGCCGATAGCGGTCAACTGACCATCTGGTTTTACATAGCGATTGAACACTTTCGGGTGCAGATGTTGCTGCCGGGCGAAGCCTGCGGGGGTAAGGCTTTGCTGCTGCTCCAATGATAACGCCTGCCAAGCGCGCAAATGATCGGCCATGGGGGTCTGGGCCTGAACAGCGGACGCCCGTGCGGCGCTTTGCAGTGCGCGTTCCAGACGCTGCGCGCCCGCCCCCTTCAACGAGCCGTCCGCGTTGACGTACTGCGCCCAGCTACGTTGGCTGAGCCCGTGCTGGCTCACGAACTGCGCTGACGTCAATGAGTTGCCTGGTTGCCTGAAAAGCTCATCCCACTGGCGTAAATGATCATCGGTAATCTGGTTACTTTTGGTGGGAACAGAGGAGTTGATCAGCGTTTCCCCGCGGGTCATCAGGGTACCGTCCTTGCGCGCATACGTTTTGAACGTACCCGGCCGAAGGTTATGAAGAACAGCAAACCCCTCCTGGGTCATTTCGTCACGCTGCGCCTGAGTCATGTTTTTCCACTCACGCACATGCGTTTCGGTCACCTTTGCGGTGAATGCGTTGGCAGGGCGATCACGCACGAGCACGCCGCTATCGGTTAACTGACCGTCTGGCTTTACGAAAAACTCAAAGGTTTTCTGTGTGAGTTTATTCTGCTTGGCAAAGCCCTTTCGGGTCAGCCTTATCTGCTCCTGCGGCGACAAGGCCTCCCAGGCCTTCAAGTGCTCAGCAGTGATCTGCCCGCCGCCGGGTGCCCCCAGGCGTTGCCATTCGTCGCCCTGTACATGCTGGACCAACAACTCGGTTTGCCGGTTGTTGTGATAAACCCGGGCCTGCACGGTGCCGTCTTCCGTGCGCGACACCTGGCGCACCTCATACACCGCTGTGTCACCGTTGCTGTCGGTATGGCGTATGTGCGAGGAGTGCCCATCGGCTGCCACATATACGCCCTGGCTGTTGCGTGTGAGCCCTGCGATTTTGGATTCAGGCACTTTGAAGTGCCCGAACAGCTCATGGCTCAGCTCACTTGGCCCATCGAAGCTCGCAGTGTCCACCTCACCGTCGACAGCCTGGGTTGCGGCCTTGAACTCATCGAGCGGGCCGCCATAAGGCCGCATCGCGTCGGCATCGAATGCATACCACTTGCCACCCTTGAGCACCGCGGCCCCCTCCACCGTCTGGCCTGCCACCTTCACGGTGCCGGTTGCGGCGGCCTCGTACTGTTTGCTGATCGCCTTCAACACGTCATAACTGCCGGTGGCGCCCCTGAGCTTGTTGACGGCCTTGACGCCTTTGGACAATACATAGAGACCAGCGCTACCCACCAACCTGGGCAAATCGCCCACCCCGCCGACGGGGTTGAGTACGTCAATGGCCGCCACGCCGATGACCTTGACCGCCCGCAATGCCTTGGCCCCGGCAGACAACGCAGAACGGCCGACCTTGAGCAACTTTCCTGCGGTGGCGGTGCCGGCGGTAAGAAAACCGAATACATCCAGCAAGAGGTCAAAAGCACCCGCGCCATACTGCCCGTTCTGAAAATTGATAATGGCGGACCTGAACGGGATCAGGTTCAACAAAAACTCGCTCAGCTGTGCGTTCGCCTTGTCCAAGGCGGTTTGCCCACGGGCCTGCTGTTTGATAGCGGGATCGTCGAGGTCCAAGTGTTCGACAAACGCCGTGGCAATCCCATGGGATCGAGCGCTGGTAAAGCTATCCCAAGGCGCGTTATTCAGCGGTCGCTCACGTCCCAGATCATCGGCTTTATGGCTGGGCGTGAATACTTTGGTCGTCGAAACCTTGTTGCCATCCCTGTCTTCCTTAACCTTTGTACTGTAAAGGCTCGTTTTTTCAATCGTGCCTTTATTGAAGTCGATGACGTAGGCGTGCGACGTGCCTTGCAGCTCGGTCTTGACCAGCAGCCCTGGTTCATTTTGAGCATACGTATTATTGAAATGCCCATCCATGACGTATGAGCCTTCCTGGAAAAAACTGACCTTTCCAAACTCGAAATGCTTGCGATCCTGTAAGGGCAGTTGCGAGATCATGTGCCTGACCGTTGTATTGACGGCGGCCTTTTTTTCCTCCATTGCACGGCTGAACTGCCGTTCGAATTCTGCCGGCACGCCAAATTGCCGATTGGCGTTCAAACTCGTTAGTACCCTTTGCAGGTCGTTGCCCTTGAGTGAGCTGCTGGGTTCGTGCGCCTTGAAAGGCCGGGACTCCAGCCAGTCGTCCATGGCGACATCCAAGAGTGAAATACCTCCCCCTTCAATCTTCACGTAGTGCTGATCGACAGCAAATACTTTCGCCTCGAAAAACGCGCCAAGGTCGCCAAATCGCTCCTTGAGCTTGGTCAGGGCGATCTCTTTTCGCGTGGGCAATGCCTTATCCAGTGCATGGGAGGCAGTGAGCCGGGTGTCCAGCTGGGCGTTGAATGCGGCCCTTGCCGATTCAAGTTGCGCGGGTGGATAGTCGCCATTCTGTCTTTTTGTGAGAACGCCACTGGCCACGGCCCAGTCCAGCAATGCCACCGTCTCTGCCGCTTGGGTAACTCCTGGGTCAACCCGCCGTGCTTCTTGCGCCTCGCTCATGACCTGGGCAAACGTCATGCCGGGGACTTTGCCCGGCGTCTGCGCCTCAATCGTCATCGCAGCAATCGCCAGGCTCGCCCATGCCTGGCTGCCGACTTTCACCGTCGCAGGAATGTCTTTGATCAGAAACTGCGGCGCCGACTTGGCCAGCAACAGGTACGCGCCGACACTTGCCAGTGCAGCGCTGGTTTTGCCAGTACGACTCAAATGTTCGGCCAAGCCAGCCATCACCGTGGCTGCGTGGTGTCCCCCATGCGTGTCACCGCCCAGATCAAACCCGGCGACGCTGTTGCAATCGGGTGCGGTGATCGACTCAGGGTCCATCTGCAGTGCGATAGCGGCCAGTAGGTAATCGCTCGCGCTGCTTTCGCTGTCAATGCCCTGCATTGTTTGCTGCAGCGCGTTGCCCATCCGTTGCCCTTGCGGGGAATTGACCAGCGCTTCGAGTATTTTGGCCGGGTTGCTCCCCACTTCTGCCGGCAGCGGCTGGCGATACCGCAGAAACTCCAGTACGCCACCCTTGGTTTGCATCACCAGCGGTTGGTCGCCCAGAGGGTGTGCGTAATTCATCGTCGCAAGGCGCAAGCGCCGCTGCTCGTCTGCACTCAAGGGATTTGGCCAGGATAATGCCCCGCCCAAATGGCCCAGTGAGAAGACAGGACTGTTGGGTAATGGCAAATTCTGGCTGGGACGCTGGGGCGTCAACGACGGTTCAAGGTCATCGGCCAAAAGCGGTGGCCGTTTTTCAGCTGCTGCCAAGGGAAGCGAAAAATGCGTATGTGCTGCGGTAATTGTCATAAAGCGCCTGTGCATAGTCGAAGAATCATCCAGGCAAAAGCGCGTTTCGGCGCTTGCGGCCGTTCACTGAGTGTCAGCGCTCAATGAGGAGGTTCCTGACCAAGTACAAGATTTCGTGACAGCGCACAGGTACAGCGTCAGAGCAACGCGCTGGCTAGCATCCCAATCGCCACCACTCCACACAGGCTGGCGAACCCCACTTGCAACACCCGCGCGGGGATCACCGAACACAACCGCCTTCCCACCAACATGCCGACGACGCTCGCACCAATAAACACCCAGCCCACCGGCTCGATGCTCACGCCCGCATGAAACGCACCGGCCACGCCGATCAGCGACAGCAGGCTGACCACCATTAACGACGTGGCGACGATCCCGCGCATCTGCACGTCGGTCAGTTGCTTGAACGCCGGCACGATCAGGAAGCCGCCGCCCACGCCCAGCAAACCTGAAACGGCGCCGGTCACCGCTCCCAACGCCGCCAGGGTGGCGCTGCATTTGGCGGTCCAGGCCAGGCGACCGGTCTGCTGGTTGAGCATGCAGTTTTTCTGGCCCCACGATGCCGCACCATGGTCACTCGGCCCAGCCTCGCGCTTTTCCCGTTGCAGCATGCGCCAGGCCACCAGCACCATCAGCGCGCTGAACAGACCCATCAGCACCGGTTCCGACAGTTGGTGGGCGACAAACACGCCCAACGGCGAAAACAGCGCGCCGAGCAGGGCGATCAGTAACGCTGCACGGTAACGCACCAAGCCATGACGCAAGCCATCAATGGCACCAACCGCTGCCGCTGCGCCCACCGCAAGCAATGACACAGGCGCGGCCTGGGTCATGGTCAAGCCCAGCCCCAGCACCAGCGCCGGCACCCCAAGGATGCCGCCGCCCGCGCCAGTCAGGCCCATGACCAGGCCCATCAATACACCCAACACACTGGCCAGCAGCATTCAGTCCACCTTGCTCAGACGGGTCAGCCACTCGCGGCCCTTGAGCATGCCATTCCAGTAGAACCACGGCAGCAGCGTGGCCTTGAGGAACCACATCGAACGGCGTGCTTGCGTGGGATCGAGGGGAAAGGTCGGCAGCAACGTGCCGCCGTAGCCAAACTCGGCCAGCACCACCTTGCCCTTCTCCACCGTCAGTGGGCAGGAACCATAGCCGTCATATTTGAGCGGCAAAGGTGCCTGCTTGCGCAGGGCCAGCAGGTTTTCGGCCACCACCACAATTTGCTTGCGCACCGCTGCCGCCGTCTTGGCGTTGGTGGTGCCGCACACATCGCCCAGGCCGAAGATATGCGGGTAGCGCAGGTGTTGCAGGCTATGGGGGTTCACTTCGCACCAGCCGGCGGCGTCGGCCAGTGAGCTCTGGCGGATAAAGTCCGGGGACAACTGCGGCGGTACGACGTGGAGCATGTCGAAGGTTTTCTCTTCGACCGTCGCGTTGCCTTCGGCGTCTTTGACTTCAAACCAGGCTTTGCGCGCCGGGCCGTCGACTTTCACCAGGTTGGAGTTGAACGCCAGGCGAGCGTTGTATTTTTCGACGTACTTCATCAGCGGCGGCACAAAGGTTGGCACACCGAACAACGCCGCACCGGCCAGGTTGAACTCGACGTCGATGTGTTTGAGGTCGCCCTGCTTGAGCCAGTGGTCGCAGGACAGGTACATGGCTTTTTGCGGCGCGCCGGCACATTTGATCGGCATCGCCGGCTGGGTGAACAACGCCTTGCCACCCTTGAGCTGCTGCACCAACTGCCAGGTGTACGCGGCATGCTCGTAGCTGTAGTTGGACGTGACACCGTGCTGGCCAAGGGTGTCTTGCAGGCCTTCGATTTTTTCCCAGGCCAGGCGCAGGCCAGGGCAGACGATAAGGTTCTTCCAGGTGACGCGCTGGCCGCTGTCGAGCACCAGGGTGTTTTCATCGGGCAACAGTTCGCTGACGGCGGCCTGCACCCAGCTGACGCCATTGGGCAGCACATCGGCCAGGGGCCGGCGGGTCTTGTGCAGGTCGTAAGCGCCGCCGCCGACCAGGGTCCAGGCCGGTTGGTAGCAGTGGTAGTCGTTAGGTTCGATGAGGGTGATGTTCAGCTGCGGGTCGCGCTTGAGCAGGCTGGCCAGCAGGCCGATGCCTGCCGAGCCGCCGCCGATGACTACGATATCGCCACTGATGGTGGGTCCCCAGTGTTGTTCGGTCATTGTCTACTGCCTTTTTGAGTCAATGCACACAAGGGTCGCTGCCGGATGGCGTCACGCCCAGCTTTTGATGACCGCGCCGCAATACAGCCCGGACAGGGTTTTCATCACTTGAATCACTTCGTGGCTGGCCAACCCGTAGAAAATGTATTTGCCTTCCCGACGGGTGGCGACCAGCCCTTCATCGCGCAGGATGCCCAACTGTTGTGACAGGGTGGGCTGGCGTACGCCGGTCAGGGCTTCCAGCTCGCCGACGTTGCGCTCGCCCTGGGTCAACTGGCACAGGATCAACAAGCGATCTTCGTTGGCCAGGGCCTTGAGCAAGGCACAGGCCTTGGACGCCGATGCACGCAACTGGGCGACCTCGCCCTCACTCAACGTAGATTCCATTTGCCTCGGGTCCTTTAAGTCACTTAAGCTCAAAACATTATGTGTAAACGTAAACTGATTGTAACCACTTTTTTCTTCAGCAGAGACAGCCGCCATGCCAGCGTTGATTCAAGCCTTTCTGGATGACGCATCGTCGACCTACACCTATATCGTCTATGAAGCCGATGGCGGCCCCTGCGCCATCGTCGACTCGGTGCTCAATTACGACCCGGCTTCGGGGCGCACCGATACGGCACAAGCCGACAAGGTGATTGCCTTTGTGCGCGAGCATGGCCTGCACGTGCAGTGGCTGCTGGAAACCCACGCCCATGCCGACCACCTGTCCGCCGCGCCCTACCTGCACCGCACCTTGGGCGGCAAGATCGCGATAGGCGAGTCGATCAGCAAGGTGCAGGGCGTGTTCAAGAACCTGTTCAACCTCGAGCCGGAATTTCGCGTGGACGGCTCGCAGTTCGATCACCTGTTTGCGCCGGATGAAATCTTTCATATCGGCAACTTGAAGGCCCAGGCGTTGCATGTGCCCGGACACACCCCGGCGGACATGGCTTATTTGATCGACGGCCGCTTGATCCTGGTGGGCGACACCCTGTTCATGCCCGACGTCGGCACCGCCCGCTGCGACTTCCCCGGCGGCGATGCGCGGCAGTTGTACGCGTCGATGCGCAAGCTGTTGGCGTTCCCCTCCGATACCAGGCTGTATGTGTGTCATGACTATCCGCCTGAAGGCCGTGAGGCCAGGTACCAGACCACCGTGGCGGAACAACGGGCGGGCAATATTCATGTGCATGATGGGGTGGATGAAGCGGCGTTTGTACAGATGCGCACCCAGCGTGATGCTGGATTGGGCATGCCAACGTTGTTGCTTCCGGCGATCCAGGTAAATGTGCGGGCTGGAAATATGCCGCCGGCAGAAGAGAACGGCGTGACGTACCTGAAAATCCCCCTCAACCAACTTTAGAAGCACCGATCCGCTGTGGGAGCTGGCTTGCCTGCGATAGCGGTGGGTCAGTTGGCCCATTTGCCCGATATACCGCTCTATACCGACCAACGGTAACCACGATGCGAAGCGAGCCGCTCTTGATCTGCTTTTGATCTTAGGC
>NZ_JALJRP010000019.1:0-113022 GCF_024519715.1 Pseudomonas sp. Pse35
TAACTGGTCTCAAAAATGGTGGGTCGTGTGGGATTCGAACCTACGACCAATTGGTTAAAAGCCAACTGCTCTACCAACTGAGCTAACGACCCAAATATGGTCGGGGTAGGGGGATTCGAACTCCCGACATCCTGCTCCCAAAGCAGGCGCGCTACCGGACTGCGCTATACCCCGGTTTGAAATTGGCTCCGTGACCAGGACTCGAACCTGGGACCCAATGATTAACAGTCATTTGCTCTACCGACTGAGCTATCACGGAACTACATATTTCAAAGTTACTGCTGTGTTGCTTCCTCTTCGGCCCTGTCCGTATCGCTACGTTAGCGTCTCTGAGGCGCGCTATTCTACAATCTTAAAAACCCCTGTCAACCCTTTAAATTGCTTTTAAGACAATGATTTGCGCTTCTTTCTGATTTCTTCTTGGGGAGAAGAAACCCGTGGGCTGACGTTGCTGCGGGGCGCACTTTACAAGCCTTTGCCTTACAGTTCAACGCCCTATCGAAAAAAAAGGCCCCGCAATGCGGGGCCTTCTATGGTTGCGCCAAGCGCAGGGCTTAATGGAAGACGATTTCGTCGTCTTTCACCGTCGCCGTGACGCGGGTGCCAGGCATAAAGCTGCCCGACAGAATCAGCTGCGCCAGTGGGTTCTCGATCCAGCGCTGGATCGCACGTTTGAGTGGCCGTGCGCCATACACCGGGTCGTAACCGACCGCGATCAGCTTGTCCAACGCTTCGCCGCTCAGCTCAAGGTCCAGCTCGCGCTCAGCCAGACGGCTACGCAGGCGGCCCAACTGGATCTCGGTGATGCCCGCGATCTGATCCCGCGCCAGAGGCTCGAAGATCACCACTTCATCGACCCGGTTGATGAATTCCGGACGGAAGTGCGTGGTCAACGCGTCCATCACCGCCGCACGCTGAGCTTCACGATCACCCACCAATTCCTGGATCTGTGCCGACCCCAGGTTGGAAGTCATCACGATCACCGTATTGCGGAAGTCCACCGTACGCCCGTGGCTGTCCGTCAAGCGACCATCCTCCAGCACCTGCAGCAAGATGTTGAACACATCCGGGTGCGCCTTCTCGACCTCATCCAGCAGGATCACCGAGTAAGGCTTGCGCCGCACGGCTTCGGTCAGATAACCGCCCTCTTCATAGCCTACATAGCCTGGCGGTGCGCCGATAAGGCGAGCCACCGAGTGTTTCTCCATGAATTCGGACATATCGATCCGCACCATGGCCTCTTCAGTATCAAAGAGGAACTCGGCCAGGGCCTTGCACAACTCGGTCTTACCCACACCGGTCGGGCCGAGGAACATGAACGAGCCGCTTGGACGGTTCGGGTCGGACAAACCTGCCCGGGAACGCCGTACCGCGTTGGACACCGCCACCACGGCCTCTTCCTGGCCGATGACGCGCTGATGCAACAGGCTTTCCATCTTCAGCAACTTGTCGCGCTCGCCTTCGAGCATCTTAGACACAGGAATACCGGTCCACTTGGAGACTACTTCGGCAATTTCTTCCTCCGTCACCTTGCTGCGCAGCAACTGGTTTTCAGGCTTGCCGTGCTGGTCGACCATCTGCAGGCTGCGTTCCAGGTCCGGGATCACCCCATACTGCAACTCGGCCATGCGGTTCAGGTCGCCTTTGCGGCGCGCCGCTTCAAGTTCCTGGCGGGACTGCTCGATCTTTTGCTGGATCTGCGCCGAACCCTGTACTTCGGCTTTTTCCGAGGTCCAGATTTCTTCGAGGTCCGAATACTCACGTTCCAGGCGGACAATTTCTTCCTGGAGTTTTTCCAGGCGCTTCTTGGCCGCTTCGTCTTCTTCTTTCTTCAACGCCTGGGATTCGACTTTCAGTTGAATCAGGCGCCGATCCAGGCGATCCAGCACTTCCGGCTTGGAATCGATCTCCATACGGATGCGGCTTGCCGCTTCGTCGATCAGGTCGATAGCCTTGTCCGGCAACTGGCGATCGGTGATATAGCGGTGGCTCAATTTGGCCGCCGCAATGATCGCACCGTCGGTGATCGCCACCTTATGGTGGACCTCATAGCGCTCTTTCAGGCCACGCAGGATCGCGATGGTGTCTTCTTCGCTCGGTTCTTCCACCAGCACTTTCTGGAAGCGACGCTCAAGGGCTGCGTCCTTTTCGATGTACTGACGGTATTCGTTGAGCGTAGTAGCGCCGACGCAGTGCAACTCACCGCGCGCCAAGGCGGGCTTGAGCATGTTGCCGGCGTCCATGGAGCCTTCGCCCTTACCGGCGCCGACCATGGTGTGCAATTCGTCGATAAACAGAATGATCTGCCCTTCCTGCTTCGACAATTCGTTAAGCAAGGATTTGAGGCGCTCTTCGAACTCACCCCGGAACTTGGCACCGGCAATCAGCGAGCCCATATCCAGAGACAGCAGGCGCTTGCCTTTGAGGCCGTCTGGCACTTCACCATTAATGATGCGCTGGGCCAGGCCCTCGGCAATCGCGGTTTTACCCACGCCAGGTTCACCGATCAACACCGGGTTGTTCTTGGTGCGACGTTGCAACACCTGGATGGTGCGACGAATCTCGTCGTCACGGCCGATCACCGGGTCCAGCTTGCCTTCTTCGGCACGCTTGGTCAGGTCGACGGTGTATTTGTCCAAGGCCTGGCGCGACTCCTCATGGTTAGGGTCGTTCACCGCCTCGCCGCCACGCAGGTTGTTGATGGCGTTTTCCAGGGCTTTCTTGCTCACGCCCTGGCCCAGCAACAATTTGCCGAGCTTGCTGTTGTCGTCCATGGCGGCGAGCAGCACCAGTTCGCTGGAGATGAACTGGTCACCTTTCTGCTGGGCCAGGCGGTCGGCCTGGTTGAGCAGGCGCGCCAGATCCTGGGACATATTCACGTCACCGGTGGGATTCTGGATTTTCGGCAGTTGGTCGAGCTCTTTGCTCAACTCCTTGCGCAGGCTGTTAACGTCAAAGCCCACCTGCATCAGCAAGGGTTTGATAGAACCACCTTGCTGTTCCAGGAGTGCCTGCATCAAGTGCGCAGGCTCAATGGCCGGGTGGTCGAGGCCCACCGCCAAGGATTGAGAGTCGGACAAGGCCAACTGTAATTTGCTGGTTAAACGATCAATACGCATTAGTCACCTTCCTTTTGAGCAGGCCGGAGCTATGAACAAACACATCCTGAATGAAGAAACCTGCCAGATACCCTTATAGATGGGGTGGATTCTGGGCGTTTCAAGCGGCGGACGGTTGATACAGATCAGGACAGTCTAGCGTTCAAGCCAGATAAGGGAGGCGAATCGGCCCGTACGCGGGCTGCGGCGATAAGAAAAGAAACGCGGGTCGGTCACAGTGCACAAACCGCCACCATACACAGCGGAAACACCGCGCACTCCCAGACGCAGACGCGCCAGCTGGTAGATGTCGGCCATGAACTTGCCAGGGTTGTGGCTGGGAACAAAGGCTTCAGCGGTGGCCGGCAGTTGCTGCATGAACACTTCACGCACTTCCGGGCCGACCTCGAAGGCTTGCGGGCCAATGGCAGGGCCGAGCCAGACCAGAACGTCTTCAGGGGCGGTATCCAGGCTTTCGAACGCGGCCTCCAGTACCCCAGCCGCCAAGCCACGCCAACCGGCATGGGCTGCGGCAACCCGGGTCCCCGCCCGATTACAGAACAGCGCAGGCAGGCAATCGGCGGTCATGGATGTGCAGGCGATGCCAGCGGTGCTGGTCCAACTGCCGTCTGCCTCGACAGTACGGCCCGGATCGGCCTCAACCACCTGAGTGCCATGGACTTGACGCAACCAGGCAGGCTGGATATCGAAGGCGTCACTCAGGCGACGACGATTTTCAAGGACGGCCTCAAGGCTGTCCTCGACATGATCGCCCAGGTTGAGGCTGTCGAACGGCGCCAGGCTGACGCCGCCCGCACGGGTGGTGACGCAGGCTTTTACCCGAGCCGGCGCGGGCCAGTCAGGTATCAGCCAGTCATTCATCCGACAAACGCCTCGCGATCCTGCTTGAGAAGCGAAAGCAGCCAGACCAGATCGTCTGGAAGTGGCGATTCCCAGCTCATGCGCTTACCGCTCGTCGGATGATCCAGTTCCAGGAAGCGTGCATGCAGTGCCTGGCGCGGGAACGTCTTGAGCGACTCAACCATGGTCTGGCTGGCCGCCGGCGGAATACGGAAGCGGCCACCGTAGGCTGGGTCGCCGACCAACGGAAAGTTGATGTGCGCCATGTGCACGCGAATCTGGTGGGTACGCCCGGTTTCCAGCTTGACCCGCACATGGGTGTGGGAGCGGAAACGCTCCAGCACACGGTAGTGGCTGACGGCCTGCTTGCCGCCCTCCATCACCGCCATACGCTGGCGCTGCTGGCCGTGACGACCAATGGGCGCGTTGATTTTGCCACCGGCCACAACGACGCCGATCACAATGCACTCATAGATGCGGCTGACGCTACGGCTCTGCAATTGCGTAACCAGTTGCGTCTGCGCCTGAATGGTCTTGGCTACCACCATAAGGCCGGTGGTGTCCTTGTCCAGACGGTGCACGATGCCGCAGCGCGGCACATTGATGATGTCCGGCACGTGGTGCAACAGGGCATTGAGCAAGGTGCCATCAGCGTGCCCGGCGGCCGGGTGAACCACCAGGCCCGCGGGTTTGTTGATGACCAGGATGTCATCGTCTTCATAGACGATATCCAGCTCGATGTCCTGGGCAACCCATTCTCCCTGGGCTTCCTGCTCGGCAGTCAGCTCAAGAATCGCACCGCCATGGACTATGTCTCGCGGGCGGATAACCGCTCCATCCACAGTCAGGCGGCCGTCTTTGATCCAGGCGGAAAGGCGCGAGCGCGAGTGCTCAGCGAATAATTGTGCGGCGACTTGATCGAGGCGTTGGCCGCCCAATTCGGACGGCACCTCTGCGCGAAGTTCAATTTTATCGGACATGCTCAGACTAGGCGTGGCGTAGCCTTTGGTTTCGGCTGCGCGCTTGTGGTTAAATACGGCGTCTTTTGCCCCGAGGCTTTCAACGGGGCGCTCATCATAACAGGACGGCCCCGCCCAAGACAGCGGCCGTCATAGGGACGCAAGCCGCCATGCAAGTGAAACACCTGCTGCTGATCGCCATCCTCGCCATGACTGCTGCTTGCTCGTCAACAAAGGACGTCGTCGACGAAAACCTGAGCGAAGTCGAGCTGTACCAGCAAGCTCAGACAGACTTGGACAATAATAGCTTCACCAGCGCCACAGCGAAGCTGAAGGCATTGGAGTCGCGTTACCCGTTCGGCCGCTATGCCGACCAGGCCCAGCTTGAGCTGATCTACGCCAACTACAAGAACGCCGAGCCGGAAGCTGCCAAGTCCGCTGCCGAGCGTTTCATCCGCCTGCACCCGCAGCACCCGAACGTGGACTACGCCTACTACATGAAGGGCCTGACCTCGTTCGACCAGGATGTTGGCCTGCTGGCGCGCTTCCTGCCGCTGGACATGACCAAGCGCGACCCGGGTGCTGCCCGCGACTCCTATAACGAGTTCGCCCAGCTGACCAGCCGCTACCCCAACAGCCGCTATGCGCCGGACGCCAAGCAGCGCATGATCTACCTGCGCAACCTGCTGGCTTCGTACGAGATCCACGTGGCCCACTACTACCTGACCCGTCAGGCTTATGTGGCCGCAGCCAACCGTGGCCGCTACGTGGTGGAAAACTTCCAGGAAACCCCGTCCGTGGGTGACGGCCTGGCCGTGATGACCGAGGCTTACCAGCGTCTGCACCTGGACACCCTCGCGACTACCAGCCTGGAAACCCTGAAGCTCAACTACCCTGACCACCCTAGCCTGAAAGACGGCCAGTTCGTGCCTCAGGTTGACGAAGCGGACAACCGTTCGTGGCTGAGCAAGTACACCCTGGGCCTGATCGAGTCCCGTCCACCGCTGCCGCCGGGTGAAACCCGCGCCAACCAGGACGTGATCAAGCAGTACCAGGACGCCAAGGACGCCATTCCTTCGGAGCTCAAGCCGCACGACGAGAACGGCGATGTGATCGAAGAAGAAGAGCCGCAAGCCCTGGGCGACAACCAGGACCGTTCGTGGTTCAGCTACATGACCTTCGGTGTGTTCGACTGATTGTTCGACGCAACGCAAAAGGGAGCTCTGAAGGAGCTCCCTTTTTTATGAGCGAGTATTTATTGCCCTGTGCGCCCGTGACCACCTTGGCTAAACTGGCGCATTCCTTTGCGAGAAACTGCCCATCATGCTTCGTCTACTGTTCTGGATTGCCGTCATTGCTGCCGCGGTATGGTTCTGGCGCAAATTCAAAAACCCTGCCTCCCGTCAGCAACGGCCTGCCGAGCCGGATGCAGCCCTGATGGTGCGTTGCGCTCACTGTGGCGTGCACCTGCCGCAGGATCGCGCACTGAGCTCACCTCAGGAATGGTACTGCACCCAGGCGCACCTGGAACAAGGGCCAAAGTCTATCCAGCGTTGAGGCGACCTGCGGGGGCGTAAGGCGCTGGATCGATGATCGGAGCCCGCGCCAGCAGCAAGTCGGTGAACAACTGGCAAGATGCCGGTGCGAGTACCAGACCATTGCGGTAATGCCCACAATTGAGCCACAGCCCCCTGAAGCCAGGGACCTCACCGATAAACGGTATACCTTCGGGTGAGCCAGGCCGCAAACCGGCCCAATGCCCGACCACTTCGGCGTCCGTCAAGGCGGGAATCAGTTCCTGCGCAGATGCCTTGAGGCTTTCAAGCGCGGTGTCGGTCGGCGTCTTGTCGAATCCCTCATACTCCAACGTGCTGCCGATCAGGATGTGCCCATCCCGCCGCGGGATCGCATAACGCCCCTTGGCCAGGACCATGCTGGATAAAAAATCGGACGCGCATTTGTACAGGATCATCTGGCCTTTAACCGGCTCCACGGGTAGCCCCAAGCCCAGCGTATCCAGCAGTTGCCCGCTCCAGGCGCCGGCCGCGAGCACCACGTGATCCCCCAAAACGTGGCCCGTAGCGGTATTCACACCCACCACCCTGCCGCCGCCGAGTACAAAGCCCGACACATCGCATTGCTCGCGAATCGTCACGTTCGGCAACGCCAGCAGCGCCGCCTTCAATGATTTGACCAGGCGCGGGTTGCGAATATTGGCCACGTTGGCCATGTAGATCGCCTGGGAGTAGCCGCCCCCCAGCACCGGCACCGCGTCATGGGCCGCCGATACATCCACCTTGCTCAACGGTCGCCCTTCACGGGCAGCCCAGGCCAGTGCTTGCGCTTCGTCATCCAGGTCGAGCCAATACAAACCCGTGGTATGTACCTCCGGATCGACGCCGGTAGCAGCAAATAGCCGTTGCGCCAGTTGAGGGTAAAAATCCTGGGACCAATGGGCCAAGGCAGTGACCGCCTGGCTATAGCGCCACGGGTACAACGGCGAGACAATCCCACCGCCCGCCCAGGAAGCCTCTTGCCCAAGCCCACCGCGCTCCAGCAGCGTGACCGCCTGGCCCTCACTGGCGAGGTTGTACGCCGTCAACAGCCCGATTACTCCGCCGCCGACAATCACCACTTGCTGTTGCTTAGCCATCATTTGATCCAGCCGATAAACAGGGAAAGGCGCGCCCGGCGCCCACGCTTCAAGTACGCTCATCCTTGCCCCCAGCAGACCTTGGGCGACATTTCAGGCCCTGCTCCCGGGTTGCCGCGCATACCGGTGCTGGTCAAGCTGAATGCTGCGCACGCGTCGTTCGCCATGACCGAGTCCGCAGCGGGTGTGGCGAGCAGGTCAAAATCCTGAGGGTTGAGGACGGCACTGATTCTATAATGATCATTGCCCGCGCTGACGTCGCCTGCATCAATAAAAGTGCCATTCCTCGTATAAGAACGCTCCAGTTGCTGGGCCTGTTCGCTCAACAACGCGACGATCTGCGCCCGATACGCCTTCTTCACCTGGCTGAGGTACCCGGGATACGCAATCCCGGCCAGCAACGCGATGATCGCCACGACGATCAGTAACTCAATCAGGGTAAAACCCTGGCTCTCCTTGCCCATCCGATTGCTCCTTATTGAAGTTGCCGCCATAAGACCCGTCGAAACCTGACGCGGCCGCCCTCCTCTACACGGGCATAGACCGTCTCCAGCACCGTGCGCGATTGCCCCGCGAGACCGACCGAAGTGACTCGAAAAAGCGTGGCCAGGGAATGGGACGGCAAATGAGCCAGCCCTTCACCCTCGCCGAGGGATTGAATGCCATAAAACCCATTCTTCAAGGCAAGCCAGGTGATCGCCGAGACAGGGTTCGTCCCGGCCGCCGTCAAGGAAAACGCTTCAGCAGGCGGCGCACAACGGGTGATCGAGTGGCAGACAGGCATCGCCTGGCCAACCTTTTGCACGGCCGATTCCCCCAACCTCAGGCCGCTTTCGGCAGATTGAAACGATTGATTGCGATGCCAGAGGCTGCTCGCGACTTTTTGCTGGGAGACCGCAGCCTGTATCGAGGACAGCCCCACCTGCGACAGCACCAACAGGAACACCAGACTGATCAGCAGCACCGTCCCGGCCTGCCGCATTTGGATACCGCCCTGCATGGTCATTGCCCCTACCCCAGCCGATTTCGCAGTGCCGCCACGACACTGTAGGTCTGGTCCTTCACCCGCCCAGAGGGATCTTGAAGGGTCATGAGAATGCGCACGCTGCGTATCAGCGACTCATCGGCCGGATGGCTGTCATAGCGCACCACAACTGTCGATACCGAGGTGGCCGCCATGCCGAAGCTGACGTCGAATGCCCGCACGTTATCCATCAATACTGCCTTGGCCGGTGCTGCCGGGGTACTGATCTTCAACTGACCCGATTCGTAGGTGTAGGTAAGTTGGCGTATGCCAAAGCGAAGTTGGCCGGGTTCGGCTCCGGGTGGTGTGCCTGCATAAGCCCTGGCCGCCTCCTTGCAGTCGGACAACACTGTCCAGTCAGTCTTGCCGACGCCATCGCCGACATTCGCGGTCACCAGCGTCAGTGACTTCGCACTCCCCGCAGCTTCCCAGCTTATCGGCCGATCAAAGGCAGCCGGAGCATTGTCGATAGCGGCCACGGCCAAACACCCCAGCATGCCTGCCTGGCGAATATCCTGGGTGATCTTGCTCAGCACAAACCGCGCATCATCCTGCAGCAGCATGGCGGCCTGCTGGCTGGCATGGGTCAACCGCGAACTGATCAGTATCTGGCTCGCCCCCAGTATCAAGATCAACCCGATGGCAAGCGCCAGCAACACTTCCACCAGACTGAAACCTCGCCCAAGACGCTTCATTGCGACACTCCCTGTTCATTACTGATTCGACTGGTCAGGGTGAAGGTTTCCCGCGCCCCTGGGCGGTTTGCTGCTCGGGCATCCGCCCAACTGATGCTGATGGTGACCTCTTGCCCGTTCACCACCACTGAACCTTTGGCATCCTCGCCGGCAAAACCCGTGATATTGGCCTCGAAATCGTGCAGGTCGAGGTCACGCACGCTGGCGGTGGCAGTGTTGGGCGGCGCCAGCTCCGCCCTGCCCCATGTGTAATCGGCGCCAGCATTGGTGCGAATGCGGTCGAGCATGTCATAGGCAATAAAACTGGCTTGGCTGGTCATCCTGGCGCTGTTGGTGTACTTGAGCGCGTTGAGTTGCAGCACCGCAGCGCCCATCAGGCCGATCGCCAAAATCAACAGCGCTACCAGCACCTCGACCAGCGTCATGCCGGATTGGCGCGAGTGCGCAACGCGCAGGAATCGGTTCTGGCAGGCTGGCATTTCCGTCGTCATCCATGTCGAAGGCCGGTGAAAAAAAGCAGGCAAGACCTGCTGTGCGACCCAAGACTAGCGTCGGTTTTCGAGCGGCGCTGCTCCCGGAACAAAGGGAAATACTTTGGACATAAAGGCCATCATCCAGCGCCAACGACCAAGCGCTATACCTAGAAAACCTACTCGTGCCCAAGGAGGGAACGCACATGAAACAACAAGGTTTCACCCTGATTGAGATGTTGCTGGGGCTGATCGTCACCAGTTTTCTCGCGCAACTGGCCGTACCCGGTTTCAAGGGTTTGCTTGAATCGCAGCAACGACAAAGCGCGGCCCAAGCACTTGCCTCCGGGCTGCGCTACGCACGCACCGAGGCCATCGCGCGTAACCGGGCGGTGGTCATTCATGCAAAGGACGAGGACTGGAGCCTGGGATGGCGCGTGATACTGGATGTGAGTGGGCGCGGCCACCTGGATGACGACAATCCGGTATTGCTGGAGCGCGAGAGCAATGGGCGCGTGCCGGTCGCCGGTAATGGCCCGGTTACGAGCCAGGTGCGCTTCAGCGGCCTGGGGGAGCCAGTGTTCGCCGGCGGGGGATTTCGTGCCGGCACCGTGCATGTGTGTGGCAAGGACCAGGCACAAAGCCTGTATCAGATCGTGCTGGCCCCCAGCGGGCGCGTCAGCCTGCGCAATGACAAGACCGAACAGGCATTATGCCGAGGCTATTCCAGCACCCTGGCCGTCAGAGCAACGAGCGGACCCGCAGTTCCTTGGGCATCGAGAACGTGATGTTTTCTTCACGACCCGCCAGCTCATCGGCGCCGGTAGCACCCCAGGCTTGCAACTGTTGGATCACACCGCGCACCAGCACTTCCGGAGCGGAGGCACCCGCCGTGATGCCGATACGCTCAACGCCATCGAACCAGCTGCGCTGCATGTCTTCGGCACCGTCGATCAAGTACGCCGGCGTGGCCATGCGTTCGGCCAGCTCACGCAAGCGGTTGGAGTTGGAACTGTTAGGGCTGCCGACCACCAGCACAACATCACACTCATTCGCCAGTTGCTTGACCGCATCCTGACGGTTTTGCGTGGCGTAGCAGATGTCATCCTTGCGTGGGCCGCCAATGGCCGGGAAACGCGTGCGCAGGGCATCGATGACGCGGCTGGTATCGTCCATGGACAAGGTGGTCTGGGTAACGAAAGCCAGGCGGTCGGGATTGTGCACCTGCAAGTTGGCGACGTCTTTTTCGTCTTCAACCAAGTAGATGGCGCCGCCGTTGCTGGCGTCGTACTGGCCCATGGTGCCTTCGACTTCCGGGTGACCGGCATGGCCGATCAGGATGCATTCGCGACCGTCGCGGCTATAACGCGCCACTTCGATGTGCACCTTGGTTACCAGCGGGCAAGTGGCATCGAACACTTTTAGGCCACGGCCGGCCGCTTCGGTACGTACGGCCTGGGACACGCCATGGGCACTGAAGATGACGATAACGTCGTCGGGTACCTGGTCGAGTTCTTCGACAAAGATCGCACCGCGTGCGCGCAGGTCTTCGACCACGAACTTGTTATGCACGACTTCGTGGCGCACATAAATCGGCGGCCCGAAGACTTCCAGGGCGCGGTTGACGATTTCGATCGCCCGGTCCACGCCAGCGCAGAAGCCACGGGGGTTGGCGAGTTTGATTTGCATGCTGTGCCTCGTGCCTTGCAGGCCAAGAAATTGGATCAACTCAGCTCTATAGAATAAGCGTCTGTATGAGCGGGCTTGCCCGCGATGCAAACGTCTCGATGTATCAGGTACACCGAGGTGATGCTATCGCAGGCAAGCCAGCTCCCACACAAGCCAGCCCCACAGGAACCGGTTTCGTCAGTTAGAGCGCTTTAACGTCGATGATTTCAACATCAAACGTCAAGGTTTTACCGGCCAACGGATGGTTGAAGTCGATGGTCACTTGCGTGTCATCGAAAGCTTTTACCACGCCGGGCAGTTCAGTATTCGCCGCATCATTGAAGATCACCAGCAAACCTTCCGACAGGTCCATACCCTCGAACTGCGAACGCGGGATGATCTGCACGTTTTGCGGGTTGGGTTGGCCGAAGGCGTTTTCCGGCAGGATCTGCAGGTTGCGCTTGTCGCCCGCCTTGAACCCGAACAATGCCGCTTCAAAACCAGGCAGCAGGTTACCGTCACCAACCTTGAAGGTCGCCGGGGCTTTGTCGAAGGTGCTGTCTACCGTGTCGCCATTCTCCAGGCGCAATGCGAAATGCAAAGTGACTTCCGTGTTCTGGCCGATGCGTTGCTCAGCCAATACCTGATCAGTCATTGACGGTTTCTCCGGTTTTCTTGCTCTTGAACATATCCAGCGCCAGCATGATTGCACCAACGGTGATGGCGCTGTCGGCAAAGTTGAACGCCGGGAAGTAGTGGCGGTTCTGCCAGTGCACTAGGATGAAGTCGATCACATGGCCCAGGGCGATGCGGTCATACAGGTTACCCAGCGCGCCGCCCAACACCAGGGCCAGCGCGATAGCCAGCCAGGTGTCGTCGCGACCCAGGCGCTTTAGCCACACCACCAGCACGGCACTGACCACCACGGCGATCACCGCGAACAGCCAGCGCTGCCAGCCGCCGCCGTCAGCGAGGAAGCTGAAGGCGGCGCCAGTGTTGTAGGCCAGGGTCCAGCTGAAGTAATCCGGAATCACCACGATTTGCTGGAACATTTCCAGGGAGCCCTCGAAGTGAGCCTTGCTGACCTGGTCAATAACCAGCACCAGCAGGCTCAGTACGAGCCAGCCCAGACGTCCGAAACGACTGGCTGCATTAGGCATAGTGGCGAACCTCGCCTTCACCGCTGATATTGTCGACACAACGACCGCAGATTTCCGGGTGCTCAGGGTTCACACCGACATCTTCACGGCAGTGCCAGCAACGGGCGCATTTAGGGAAGGCCGATTTCACCACCTTGAGCTTCAGGCCCGGTACCTCGGTGACCACGGCATCTGCCGGGGCCTGGGCGAAAGGTGCCAGGCTCGCGGTGGAGGTGATCAGCACGAAGCGCAGTTCGTTGCTCAGCTTGGCCAGGTCGGCAGTCAGGCCATCCTCGGCAAACAGGGTGACTTCGGCTTGCAGGTTGCCACCCACGGCCTTGGCCGCACGCTGGACTTCCAGTTCCTTGTTCACCGCAACCTTGACGGCCATGACGCCCGCCCAGTACTCGCGGCCCAGTTCGAAGTCGGCCGGCAGTTCGGTCAAGCCTTCGTACCAGGTGTTGAGCATGACGGACTCGTTACGCTCGCCCGGCAGGTATTCCCACAGCTCGTCGGCGGTGAACGCCAGGATCGGTGCGATCCAGCGCACCAGCGCTTCGCTGATGTGGTACAGCGCGGTCTGCGCCGAACGGCGAGCTTTGCTGTTGGCGCCGGTGGTGTACTGGCGGTCCTTGATGATGTCGAGGTAGAAACCGCCCAGCTCCTGCACGCAGAAGTTGTGGATCTTGGAGTAGACATTCCAGAAGCGGTATTCGCCGTAGTGCTCTTGCAACTCACGCTGCAGCAACAGGGTACGGTCCACGGCCCAACGGTCCAGCGCGAGCATGTCTTCGGCCGGCAGCAGGTCGGTGGCCGGGTTGAAACCGGTCAGGTTCGACAGCATGAAGCGCGCGGTATTGCGGATACGACGATAGGCGTCGGCGCTGCGTTGCAGGATCTGCTCCGAAACAGCCATCTCACCCGAATAGTCAGTCGAGGCCACCCACAGACGCATGATGTCGGCGCCCAGGGTGTCATTGACCTTTTGCGGCGCAATCACGTTGCCCAGGGATTTGGACATTTTGCGGCCGTTCTCGTCGACGGTGAAACCGTGGGTCAGCAGTTCGCGGTACGGTGCGTGGTCGTCGATGGCGCAACCGGTCAGCAGCGACGAGTGGAACCAGCCACGGTGTTGGTCCGAACCTTCAAGGTACAGGTCGGCACGCGGGCCGGTCTCGTGGCCCATCGGGTGCGAGCCACGCAGCACGTGCCAGTGGGTGGTGCCCGAATCGAACCACACGTCGAGGGTGTCGCTGATCTTGTCGTACAGCGGCGCTTCATCGCCCAACAGCTCGGCGGCGTCCAGCTTGAACCAGGCTTCGATACCTTCCTGCTCGACACGCTGGGCCACAAGCTCCATCAGTTCGACGGTGCGAGGGTGCAGCTCGCCGCTTTCCTTGTTCAGGAAGAACGGAATCGGCACGCCCCAGTTACGTTGGCGGGAGATGCACCAGTCCGGACGATTGGCGATCATCGAATGCAGGCGCGCCTGGCCCCAGGCCGGAACGAACGTGGTGTCTTCGATGGCCTTGATCGCGCGGTTACGCAGGGTATCGCCGCTGGTCGGCTCTTTGTCCATACCGATAAACCACTGCGCAGTGGCGCGGTAGATCAGCGGGGTCTTGTGGCGCCAGCAGTGCATGTAGCTGTGCTTGATGGTTTCGGTGTGCAACAGCGCGCCGACTTCCGAGAGCTTGTCGATGATCGGCTGGTTGGCCTTGAAGATGAACTGGCCGCCGAAGAACTCCAGGGACGGCGCGTACACGCCATTGCTTTGTACTGGATTCAGAATGTCGTCGTTGACCATGCCATAGGCTTTGCAGGTCACGAAGTCGTCTACGCCATAGGCGGGCGCAGAGTGAACGATGCCAGTGCCGGCGCCTAGCTCCACGTAGTCCGCCAGGTACACCGGCGACAGACGGTCATAGAACGGGTGACGGAAGTTGATCAGCTCCAGCGCAGAACCCGTGGTGGTAGCGATCACCGAACCTTGCAGCTCGTAACGCGCCAGGCACGACTCGACCATTTCCTCGGCCAGCACCAGCAGGCGATCACCAACGTCCACCAGGGCGTAGGTGAATTCCGGGTGCACGTTCAGCGCCTGGTTGGCCGGGATGGTCCACGGGGTGGTGGTCCAGATCACGATGGCCGCTGGCTTGCTCAGGCTTGCCAGGCCGAAAGCCTCGGCCAGCTTGGCGTCGTCGGCGATCGGGAAGGCTACGTCGATGGTCGAGGACTTCTTGTCTTCGTACTCCACTTCCGCTTCGGCCAGGGCCGAACCGCAGTCGAAGCACCAGTTCACGGGCTTGAGGCCCTTGAACACGAAACCGCCCTTGACGATTTCAGCCAAGGCGCGGATTTCACCGGCCTCGTTCTTGAAGTTCATGGTCTTGTAGGGATTGTCCCACTCGCCCAGTACACCCAGGCGGATGAATTCGGATTTCTGCCCTTCGATCTGCTCGGCGGCGTAGGCACGGCACAGTTCGCGGGTCTTGTCCGCGCCCAGGTTCTTGCCATAAGTCACTTCGACTTTGTGCTCGATCGGCAGGCCGTGGCAGTCCCAACCCGGGACATACGGCGCGTCGAAGCCCGACAGGGTCTTGGAGCGCAGGATCATGTCCTTGAGAATCTTGTTCAGCGCGTGACCGATGTGAATCGTGCCGTTGGCATAAGGAGGGCCGTCGTGCAGGACGAACTTCGGACGATCCTTGCCAATTTCGCGCAACTTTCCGTACAGGCCAATACTGTCCCAGCGCTGCAGGATCTGCGGTTCGCGCTGTGGCAGGCCGGCCTTCATTGGGAAGGCGGTGTCCGGAAGGTTTAGCGTGGCTTTATAGTCGGTCATTTAAGGCTCTTCGGTTAGCGATGGGCGCTAGGTGCGGCTAGTGCACGGGCGGCGGCGACATCCGCATTGATCGCCGTTTTCAACGCCTCCAGGGAGGCGAAACGCTGCTCTTCACGCAGCTTCTGGTGGAAAACCACCGTCAAACGCCGGTCGTATAAATCACCGGCAAAATCCAAAAGGTGAACTTCCAGGTGGGCCTTGCCATCACCTGCAACCGTGGGTCTGACGCCTATATTGGCGACTCCCGGCCACGATTGGCCATCGATGTCGACACTTACCAGGTAAACCCCGGTCAGCGGCACACGACGGCGCTTGAGTTGCACGTTGGCGGTTGGCGTGCCCAATTGGCGCGCCAGCTTCTGGCCGTGCAATACCCGTCCGGCAATGCGGAACGGGCGGCCGAGCAAACGCTCGGCCAGGTCGAAGTCGGCGGCGGCCAGGGCGTTACGCACCTGGGTGCTGCTCACGCGCAGGCCGTCCAGTTCGACGGTTTGCGCGGCCTCGACAGTGAAACCCTGATTCACACCGGCATGTTGCAGGAAATCGAAATCCCCGACCCGGTCACAACCGAAATGGAAGTCGTCGCCGACCTCCAGGTGCTGCACACCCAAGCCGTCCACCAGGATGCGGTCGACGAACTCGGCGGCGCTGAGGCTGCGCAAACGCTGGTTGAATGCCAGGCAGAGGACACGGTCCACGCCCTCCTCCGCCAACAGCTGCAACTTGTCCCGCAAGCGCGCCAAGCGTGCCGGCGCCGTTTCCGGGGTAAAGAACTCCCGCGGTTGTGGCTCAAAAATCACCACGCAGCTGGGCACGCCCAACTCGACCGCACGCTCGCGCAGCCGAGCCAGGATAGCCTGGTGGCCACGGTGAACACCGTCAAAGTTGCCAATAGTGGCGACGCAGCCCCGATGCTCGGGGCGCAGGTTGTGGAGACCTCGAACCAGCTGCATAACGCGCTTCTTGCTCATAAAGTGGTCGATTATAACCACACCCAGCCCCGGACGACAGGCAACAGCGCAGGCCAAATGGGTCGAATCGATAAAACAACTGTTTTATCGCGGCAAACTCGCTATCCCAGCGACTTGCGATTGAAATCGCGCAGGCGGAAGCCCTGCAACAGCAACATCCCGAAGTACACCACCACGCCCGCCACTACCAACGCGCCCAGGCGCATGAAGCGCTCCAGCATATCGCCATCACCCCAGGCCGGCATCACCTGCATCAGCCCCACCAGCACCGCGGACATTGCGGCCACCGCCACAAGCAACTTGAGCGTGAACATTCCCCAACCCGGCTGCGGCTGGTACATCTGCTGCTTGCGCAGCTGATAAAACAACAGGCCGGCATTGATACAGGCACCGGCACTGATCGCCAGCGCCAGCCCGGCATGGGCCAACGGACCGATAAACAGCAGGTTGAGCAACTGTGTGACGATCAGCGTGAAAATCGCGATCTTCACCGGCGTGCGGATGTTTTGCTGTGCGTAGAAGCCCGGCGCCAGCACCTTGATCACGATAATACCGAGCAGGCCGACAGAGTAGGCAACCAGCGCGTGCTGAGTCATCAAGGCGTCATGTGCATCGAATTGCCCGTATTGAAACAGCGAGACCGTCAGCGGTTCGGCGAGGATTCCCAAGGCCAGCGCGCATGGCAACACCAATAGAAAGCACAGACGCAGGCCCCAATCGAGAATGCGCGAATACTCCTGACGATCCTTGCTGGCATAGGTGCGCGCCAGGGTCGGCAGCAGGATCGTGCCCAATGCCACGCCAAGCACACCGGATGGCAACTCCATCAGACGGTCGGCGTAATACATCCACGATACCGACCCGGACACCAGCAACGAGGCAAACGCGGTGTTGATGATCAGCGAAATCTGACTGACCGACACCCCGAGGATCGCCGGCAGCATATTGCGCATCACGCGCCAGACGCCGGTGTCCTTGAGGTTCAGGCGCGGCAGTACGAGCATGCCGATTTTTTTCAGGTGCGGCAGTTGGTACAACAACTGCGCCAGGCCGCCGGCCAGCACCGCCCAACCCAGGGCCATGACCGGAGGGTCGAAATACGGCGTGAGGAACAGCGCAAAAATAATCATGCTGACGTTCAGCAAGGTCGGCACAAAGGCCGGTACCGAGAAACGATTCCAGGTATTGAGGATCGCCCCGGCGAGCGAAGACAGGGAAATCAGCAATATATAAGGAAAGGTCACCCGCAGCAGATCAGTGGTCAGCGCGAACTTTTCCGGCGTGTTGGCAAAACCGGGCGCCGTGGCCCAGATCACCCAGGGAGCGGCGAGCATCCCGACGATGGTTACCAGCATCAGCACCAGCGTCAGCAAACCCGAGACGTAGGCGATGAACGTACGAGTCGCCTCCTCGCCATGCTGGGTCTTGTATTCGGCCAGAATCGGCACGAACGCCTGGGAAAACGCGCCTTCGGCAAAGATCCGCCGCAACAGGTTGGGCAGTTTAAAGGCAATAAAGAACGCATCCGTGGCCATGCTGGCGCCAAAGATGCGGGCCAGCAGGGTGTCGCGCACGAACCCCAATACCCGGGAAATCATCGTGATAGAGCTGACGGCAGCCAACGATTTGAGCAGATTCATTGAAAGAGTTTGCGCCTATAGATAAAGAGCAGGCGAACTACGCGCCCACTTATGCGATACTGCGCGCCTGCAACAGCACAGAGCCAAAGCTCGCGAGTTTACAGGTCAAGCGCCGGAAATAAATCACCCGCCTCTTCAGATCGACCACTCAGCAGTTCGCATCAGCCGCCCTTGACAACCCGTCAAGTCATCGGCATGATTCGCGGCCTATTTTGTTTGCTATTTCCTAAAAAGTCTTTCGAGGAGCTCGACGGTGGCCAACACACCTTCCGCCAAAAAACGTGCAAAACAGGCTGAGAAGCGTCGCAGCCACAACGCCAGCCTGCGTTCCATGGTTCGCACCTACATCAAGAATGTAGTCAAAGCCATCGACACCAAAGACGCTGAAAAAGCTCAAGCAGCTTACGTTCTGGCTGTGCCTGTTATCGACCGTATGGCCGATAAAGGCATCATCCACAAGAACAAGGCCGCTCGCCATAAGAGCCGCCTGAATGGCCACATCAAGGCTCTGAGCGTTCCTGCTGCAGCCTAAGTGGTAACAACTGCAACGCAGCCCAGGCTGTGTAACAGTTAAGAAATGCCCCGTACCGAAAGGTCCGGGGCATTTTTGTTTGCCCCTGAAAACTGTAGGAGCGAGCTTGCTCGCGAAGATCGTTAACGATGACGCGGGAAGCCTGGCGCCCGGCGGGGCTCTCAGGTTTTTCGCGAGCAAGCTCGCTCCTACAGAAAGTTGACCGGGAATATTCTCAAGGCAAAAAAAACGCCCCGAACCAGTCGGGGCGTTTTTGCTACCACCTGATCAAAACATCAATCAATGGTGATGACCGCCTTCACCGTGGACGTGGCCGTGAGCCACTTCTTCCTGGGAAGCGTCGCGGATGGCCACGATCTTCACTTGGAAGTTCAGGCGCTGGCCAGCCAGAGGGTGGTTGCCGTCAACGGTAACGTCGTCGCCGTCCAGGTCGCGGATGGTGACGATCTGCATTTGGCCGTCCGGCGCGGAAGCGTGGAACTGCATGCCCACTTCCAGCTCATCGACACCTTCGAACATGCTGCGGCTCAAGGTGCTGACCAGTTCGGCGGAGTATTCGCCGTAGGCATCTTCAGGTTCTACGGCGACAGTCAGTTCGTCACCGACGTTCTTGCCTTCCAGAGCCTTTTCCAGGCCCGGGATGATGTTACCTGCGCCTTGCAGGTAAACCAGCGGCGCGCCGCCGGCGGAGCTGTCGATGACCTCACCAGCGTCGTTGGTCAGGGTATAGTCGATGGAGACAGCCTTGTTAGCGGCGATCGTCATGGGGCGAGACCTTTTGCATAAGAATGAAGAACGGACAAGTCTAAACAAGGATTTGCCCGAAAGCGAACGGAACCCGGACGGACGGGGCCGATCAACGGTCACGATCACAGGTTTTCATCAGGACGACGATGGGCACTGGGTGGCCGAGCTGTCTTGCGGCCACACCCAGCACCTGCGCCACCAGCCGCCCTGGCAGTCACGCGCCTGGGTGCTCGACCCCGCGCAACGCCTTGAAAAAATAGGCCAGGCCTTTGCGTGCGGCTGGTGTGCGCAAGGGCACGAATAACGATAACCTTGGCGCCTGATTCGCGGTAGGCACTCACCCATGGAGCGCCACCCAAGCCATGCACCTCCAGAGAATTCGCATGCAGACTTTTTTTATCGCGCCCACCGATTTTGGTGTGGGTCTGACCTCCATCAGCCTTGGGCTGGTGCGCACACTGGAACGGGCCGGCCTGAAAGTCGGCTTTTTCAAACCCATTGCCCAGCCACACCCTGGCGATACCGGGCCGGAACGCTCTACCGAGCTGGTGGCGCGCACCCACGGCCTGAAACCGCCGCAGCCCCTGGGCCTGGCTCACGTAGAGCGCATGCTCGGCGACGGCCAGCTCGATGAGTTGCTCGAAGAGATCATCACCCTTTACCAACAGGCAGCCGTAGGCAAAGACGTGCTGATCGTCGAAGGGATGGTGCCGACCCGCAGCGCCAGCTACGCGGCACGGGTCAACCTGCACCTGGCCAAGAGCCTGGACGCGGAAGTGATCCTGGTCTCGGCGCCGGAAAATGAAGTGCTCACCGAGCTTTCCGGCCGTGTGGAATTGCAGGCCCAACTGTTTGGCGGCCCCAAAGACCCGAAAGTGCTGGGCGTAATTCTCAACAAGGTACGCACCGACGAAAGCATGGAAGCCTTCTCGGCGCGCCTCAAAGAGCATTCGCCGCTGTTGCGCAGCGGTGATTTCCGGCTGCTCGGCTGCATCCCCTACCAACCCGAGCTGAATGCCCCGCGCACCCGCGAC
This sequence comes from Pseudomonas sp. Pse35, assembly GCF_024519715.1. NCBI lineage: Bacteria > Pseudomonadati > Pseudomonadota > Gammaproteobacteria > Pseudomonadales > Pseudomonadaceae > Pseudomonas > Pseudomonas sp. Pse35. The sequence goes on from NZ_JALJRP010000019.1 coordinate 20,337, forward strand.
GTGGCCGACCTGATGGGCGCGCAGATCCTCAACGCCGGCGACTACGAAAGCCGGCGCATGACCAAGATCATCATTTGCGCGCGCACCATGCGTAACACTGTCGAGCTGCTCAAACCCGGTGTGTTGGTGGTAACCCCGGGAGATCGCGATGACATCATCCTCGCCGTCAGCCTGGCCGCCATCAATGGCGTGCCGCTGGCCGGGCTGCTGCTGACCAGCGACACCCTGCCCGACCCACGCATCATGGATCTGTGCCGAGGCGCCTTCCAGGCCGGGTTGCCGGTGTTGTCGGTGAGCACCGGCTCCTATGACACCGCCAACCAGCTCAATAGCCTCAACAAGGAAATCCCTATCGATGACCGCGAGCGTGCGGAAATCATCACCGACTTCGTCGCCAGCCACCTCGATGCGCGCTGGCTGCACCAGCGCTGCGGCACGCCAAGGGAGATGCGCCTGTCGCCGGCAGTGTTCCGTTACCAGTTGATCCAACGCGCCCAGGCCGCCAACAAACGCATCGTGTTGCCCGAAGGTAGCGAGCCGCTGACCGTACAGGCCGCCGCGATCTGCCAGGCCCGCGGCATTGCCCGTTGCGTGCTGTTGGCCAAGCCTGCGGATGTGGAGGCAGTCGCCCGCGCCCAAGGTATCGACCTGCCCGAAGGCCTGGAGATTCTCGACCCCGACCTGATTCGCCAACGCTACGTGGAGCCAATGGTCGCCTTGCGCAAGAGCAAAAGCCTCAACGCGCCCATGGCCGAGCAGCAACTGGAAGACACCGTGGTGATCGCCACCATGATGCTCGCCCTCGACGAAGTGGATGGCCTGGTCTCCGGCGTGATTCACTCCACCGCCAACACCATTCGCCCGGCGCTGCAGCTGATCAAGACCGCGCCGGGCTGCACCCTGGTGTCGTCGGTGTTCTTCATGCTGTTCCCCGAGCAGGTGCTGGTGTACGGCGACTGCGTGATGAACCCGCACCCAAGCGCTGCGGAACTGGCGGAAATCGCCCTGCAAAGCGCCGACTCGGCGGCGGCGTTCGGCATCACGCCACGGGTGGCGATGATCAGCTACTCCAGCGGTGACTCGGCCAGCGGCGAGGAGGTGGAAAAAGTCCGCGAAGCAACCCTGCTCGCCCACGAACAACAAAGTTCGTTGCTGATCGACGGCCCGTTGCAATACGACGCCGCCGCCAACGAAAACGTCGCCCGACAACTGGCGCCCAACAGCCAGGTGGCGGGCAAGGCCACCGTCTTTGTATTCCCGGACCTGAACACCGGCAACACCACCCACAAAGCCGTACAACGCAGCGCCGATTGCGTGAGCCTGGGGCCGATGCTTCAGGGCCTGCGCAAACCGGTCAATGACCTGCCACGTGGCGCCCAGGTGGACGACATCGTGTACACCATCGCCCTGACGGCGATCCAAGCCGCCAACCGACCCATGGATATCTAAATGCTGGATTTTCTACCTGCCGCCGTGCGCGGGGTGATCGCTTCGCTGTTGCTGGCGCTGAACACGATCCTGCTGTGTTCGTTCCTGTTTATCGTGGCGCTGTTCAAGGCGCTGCCGTTCGCCAAGCGCCTGAGCGAATGGCTGATGAACCACACCCACGAAGCCTGGGTTACCAACAACAAGGGCTGGATGAACCTGGTGCGCCGTACGCGCTGGCACCTGACTGGCCTTGAGGGCCTGGACTACCAGCACTCGTACCTGGTGACCAGCAACCATCAGAGCTGGGTCGACATCATGGTGTTGCAGTACGTGCTCAATCGGCGCATTCGCCCCCTGAAGTTCTTCCTCAAGCAAGAGCTGATCTGGGTCCCGGTGATTGGCCTGGCGTGGTGGGCACTGGGCTTTCCCTTCATGAAGCGCTACAGCAAGGCATATTTGGAGAAGCACCCCGAGAAGAAAGGCAAAGACCTGGAAACCACGCGCAAGACCTGTGCGAAGTTTCGCGACAACCCCGTGGGAATTTTCAACTTTGCTGAAGGCACACGCTTTACGCCGAGCAAGCATGCGCAGCAGCAGTCACCGTTTCGCTACCTGCTTAAACCCAAGGCGGGCGGCATTGCGTTTGTACTGGATGCCATGGGCGAGCAGCTCAAATCACTGATCAATGTGACCATCCACTACCCTGGCGGGCGCCCAGGTTATTGGGACTTGCTGTGCGGCAACGTGAAGGACGTGGTGGTGCACTTTGAAGAGGTGCAGATCCCGGCCGAGTTCATCGGCAAGAATTATGAGCAGGATGGGGAATATCGGTTAGCGTTCCAGGGCTGGATCAACCAGTTGTGGCAAGACAAGGATGCATTGCTGGAGCAGCTTCACAAAGACTTTCCGGCCAGCCGCTGATCACATGTCGAAGCAAGTTAATGTGGGAGCTGGCTTGCCTGCGATAGCGGTGGATCAGCTAAGGATAAATAAACTGACAGTCCGCCATCGCAGGCAAGCCAGCTCCCACATTGACCGAGTCCACATTTGAGAATATGTAAAAAGCCCGCCACCGATCACTCGGTGGCGGGCTTTTTTGTGCGGCTATAAAGCTTAGATCGCGCCGCGCTGACGCAACAGTTCCAGCACTTGCTTGACGCTGTCTTCCAGCGACAACGCCTGGGTGTCGATCACAAGGTCGGCATTCAGCGGCACGTCATACGGGAAGGATTCGCCAGGGATGTTATCCCCACCGGCCGCGTACAAACCTTGCGGGTCACGCTCGGCGCACACCAACGGCGATGCCTGCACGTAGACGGTCAGCAGTCGGTCCGCACCAATCAGCGCCTTGGCCTGTTCACGGCCTTCGGCATCCGGCGCAACGAAGGCTGCCAGGGTCAACAGGCCGGCTTCATTGAACTGACGCGCCACATGAGCCGCACGACGCCAGTTCTCGGTACGCCCGGCACGGTCCTGGGGCAAGCCCTTGTTCAGGTCGTGACGCAGGTTCTGGCCGTCCAGTACGAACACCGCCCGGCCCATGTCGAACAGCTTGCGCTCGACCGCATAGGCCAGAGTGCTCTTGCCAGCGCCCGACAAGCCGCTGAACAACACCGTGGCCGGCTGCTGGCCGAAACGCAGAGCGCGCTCTTCGGTGGCCACATGCGCCAGGCTGCCGTGCTGCGCAGCGCCGCCATGACCCACCGGTGGCGCAATGATCATGCCCGCGGCCACCGTGCCGTTGGTCAAGCGGTCGATCACGATGAACGCGCCAGTGGTGCGGTTGCTGTCGTAACCGTCCAGGGCGATGGCGGCGTCCAGGCTGACCTTGACCCGGCCAATCTCGTTGAGCTGCAGCGAACTCGCCGGGCCTTCGGCCAGGGTGTTTACGTCCACGCGGTGCACGATGCTGGTGATGGAACCCGGCACGTAGCTGGTGGCGCGCTTGATGTCGTATTTTTTGCCCGGCAGCATCGGTTCTTCGGCCATCCACACCAGCATGGCGTCGAAGGCGTCGGTCACTTGCGGCACGTTGTCAGCATGCACCAACAGGTCGCCACGGGAAATGTCGATCTCGTCTTCCATGGTCAAGGTCACGGCCTGGCCCGGGCCTGCGTGTTCCAGCTCACCTTCAAAGGTGACGATGGATTTGACGCGGCTGCTCTTGCCCGACGGCAATACCACCACTTCGTCGCCCTTGTGCACGATGCCACTCGCCAGGGTGCCGGCAAACCCACGGAAGTTCAGGTTCGGGCGGTTGACGTACTGCACCGGGAAACGCAGGTCGGTGTAGTTGCGATCATTGGCGATCTCGACAGTCTCCAAGATCTCCATCAGCGACTGCCCGGTGTACCAGGGCGAACGCTCGCTCTTGTTCACCACGTTGTCGCCCTTGAGCGCCGACATCGGCACGAAGGCCAGGGTGCTCGGCTTGAATGCGATACCTTTGGCGAACTTCAGGTAATCGGCCTTGATCGACTCGAATACGCTTTGGTCAAAGCCGTTGATGTCCATCTTGTTGATGGCTACCACGATGTGTTTGATACCCAGCAACGAGGCGATATAGCTGTGGCGACGGGTCTGGGTCTGCACGCCATAGCGGGCGTCGATCAGGATGATCGCCAGGTCACAGGTGGACGCACCAGTGGCCATGTTGCGGGTGTACTGCTCATGGCCGGGTGTGTCGGCGATGATGAATTTGCGCTTGGCGGTGGAGAAATAGCGGTAGGCAACATCAATAGTGATGCCCTGCTCACGCTCGGCCTGCAAGCCATCGACCAGCAACGCCAGGTCGATATCGTCACCGGTGGTGCCGGACTTTTTCGAGTCGCGGGTAATGGCTTCCAGGTGATCCTCGTAGATCATCTTGGAGTCGTGCAGCAGGCGCCCGATCAGGGTGCTCTTGCCGTCGTCGACGTTGCCGCAGGTCAGGAAGCGCAACATTTCTTTGCGCTCGTGCTGGCCCAGGTAGGCGAGGATGTCCTCGCTGATCAAATCAGATTGATGCGACATGACAGCCCCTTAGAAATAGCCTTGACGTTTTTTATCTTCCATCGAGCCTGCACCATCGTGGTCGATGACACGGCCCTGGCGCTCGGAAGTTCGCGTCAGGAGCATTTCCTGAATGATGTCCGTCAGCGTCTCGGCTTCGGACTCCACCGCGCCCGTCAACGGGTAGCAGCCAAGGGTGCGGAAACGTACTTTCTTTTTGACGATGCGGGCTTTGTCTTCCTCGGACAGGTGCTCGAGGATGCGATCGTCGTCGATCATGATCAACGTGCCGTTCTTCTCGATCACGTCGCGCTCGGCGGCGAAGTACAGCGGCACGATCGGGATGCCTTCCAGGTAGATGTACTGCCAGATGTCCAGCTCGGTCCAGTTGGACAGCGGGAACACGCGGATCGACTCGCCCTTGTTGACGTTGCCGTTGTAGACGTTCCACAGCTCCGGGCGTTGGTTCTTCGGGTCCCAACGGTGCTTGCTGTCGCGGAACGAGTACACGCGCTCTTTGGCACGGGATTTCTCTTCATCGCGACGGGCGCCGCCGAATGCTGCGTCGAAACCATGCTTGTCCAGCGCCTGCTTGAGGCCCTCGGTCTTCATGATATCGGTGTGCTTGGCACTGCCGTGGGTGAACGGGTTGATGTTCTGCGCCACGCCATCGGGGTTGATGTGGGTAATCAGGTCCAGGCCCAGCTCCTCGACCATCTTGTCGCGGAACTTGTACATCTCCTGGAATTTCCAGCGAGTGTCGACGTGCATCACCGGAAATGGCAGTTTGCCCGGGAAGAAGGCCTTGCGTGCCAGGTGCAGCATCACGGCGGAGTCTTTACCGATCGAGTAGAGCATCACCGGGTTATCGAACTCGGCGGCGACCTCGCGGATGATGTGGATGCTTTCCGCCTCCAGCTGTTTCAGATGCGTCAGTTTGTCGACCATGGTTACTCACGGAAAAACGATCTTATGGACGGCCAGCGGGCCGTGTTCGAGCGAGGCATGCTAGCACAGCAACTTCTTCTATTTAGGGCGCCAGCTAGACCGAAACGATATATGAATATGCCGCCGAGTTTGGCGCTCAACTCGGTCAATGGGGGAGCTGGCTTGCCTGCGATACAGGCGCCCCGCTCATTCAGGCTGACCGAGGTGATGCCATCGCAGGCAAGCCAGCTCCCACAGTGTTCAATGCTGTGCTTTAGATCGGATTGGGGCAGTCTATGAACAGATGCTCCAGGGCAAAGCGCCGCGCCAGGTAGTCGCCCAAGGCCTGCACGCCGTAGCGTTCGGTGGCGTGATGGCCGGCGGCGATGAAGCTGATGTCGTTTTCCCGGGCGCTGTGGAAGGTCTGTTCAGACGCTTCACCGCTCAGGTACAAATCGACACCCGCGGCAATCGCCTGGTCGATGTAGCCCTGGCCGCCACCGGTACACCAGCCGACGCGGCGAATCATCTCGCTGCCTTCGATCAGCAGCGGTTCGCGGCCCATCACGTCCTGCACGCGACGGGCGAAGTCACGAGGTGACAAGGGCTCGGCCAGGGAGCCGACCAGCCCGACGATTTTTGGGTTGCCCGGGTCCAGCGGGCCTTCGACGGTGATGTCCAGGTGGCGAGCCAGTTGCACGTTGTTGCCGACATCGGCGTGCAGGTCCAGGGGCAAGTGGTAGGCCAGCAGGCTGATGTCATGCTTGAGCAGGGTTTTGAGACGGCGTTGCTTCATGCCGGTGATGCACGGGTTTTCGCCCTTCCAGAAGTAACCGTGGTGCACCAGCACCAGGTCGGCCTTGGCTTCGATGGCGGCGTCCAGCAGGGCTTGGCTGGCGGTCACGCCGCTGACGATGCGCATCACTTGGGGCCGGCCCTCGACCTGCAGGCCATTGGGGCAGTAATCGGCAATTTTGGCGCTGCCGAGGTAGCGGTCGGCTTCCTCGACGAGGGTAGTAAGGGGCACGGCCATAAAAGACTCCTAAATATCCCGTTCGCAGGCGTCACAGCCTCGTATAATGCGCGACATTATGGGCGCTCTCCCGCCCCCTGCAACCTGTCAGGACTTACTTGATGCTCAAGGCACTGCGTTTTTTTGGATGGCCATTGTTGGCTGGCGTGCTGATCGCGATGCTGATTATCCAGCGTTATCCCCAGTGGGTGGGCCTGCCCACACTGGATGTGAACCTGCAACAGGCGCCGCAGACCAACACAGTGGTGCAAGGGCCGGTGACCTATGCCGATGCCGTGGTCATCGCCGCTCCGGCGGTGGTCAACCTGTACACCACCAAGGTCATCAACAAGCCCGCGCATCCGTTGTTTGAAGACCCGCAATTTCGCCGCTACTTCGGTGACAACGGCCCCAAGCAGCGCCGCATGGAATCCAGCCTCGGCTCCGGCGTGATCATGAGCCCCGAGGGCTACATCCTCACCAACAACCACGTGACCACGGGCGCCGACCAGATCGTGGTGGCCCTGCGTGACGGCCGCGAAACCCTGGCCCGCGTGGTGGGCAGCGACCCGGAAACTGATCTTGCGGTACTCAAAATTGATCTGAAGAACCTGCCGGCCATCACCCTCGGCCGCTCCGACGGTTTGCGCGTGGGCGATGTAGCGCTGGCCATCGGCAACCCTTTCGGGGTGGGGCAAACGGTGACCATGGGCATCATCAGCGCCACCGGGCGTAACCAGTTGGGCCTTAACAGCTACGAAGATTTCATCCAGACCGACGCCGCGATCAACCCCGGCAACTCGGGCGGTGCGCTGGTGGACGCCAATGGCAACCTGACTGGCATCAACACCGCGATTTTTTCCAAGTCTGGCGGTTCACAGGGCATTGGTTTTGCCATCCCAGTGAAGCTGGCGATGGAAGTGATGAAGTCGATCATCGAGCACGGCCAAGTGATTCGCGGCTGGCTGGGCATTGAGGTACAGCCCTTGACCAAGGAACTGGCCGAGTCATTTGGCCTGACCGGGCGTCCAGGCATCGTGGTAGCGGGGATCTTCCGCGACGGCCCGGCGCAGAAAGCCGGCCTGCAACTGGGCGATGTGATCCTCAGCATCGACGGCGCGCCGGCGGGTGATGGCCGCAAGTCGATGAACCAGGTGGCGCGGATCAAGCCGACCGACAAGGTGGCGATCCTGGTGATGCGCAACGGCAAGGAGATCAAACTATCGGCGGAAATCGGCCTGCGCCCACCACCGGCGACCGCGCCAGTGAAAGAAGAGCAATAACCGTCGCGATCCTAGCGCCCGTTCGCGGGCGCTGGTAAGGCTACATTTCTTAGCGATTCATTCTCATTAGGCATGTTATATTGTTTCAATATTGCTATTGGAACGCTCTATCATGCCGTCTCGAAAGTTTGTGCCCTTGGCCGGCCTGGCCCTGGGTTTGCTGCTCGACCCTGCCTACGCCGAAGAAAACACCCTGGAACTGGACACCATCAGCGTCACTTCCGACGCCTATGAATCCGCCACCGGCCCGGTCGACGGCTACCGCGCCACCCGCTCTGCCAGTGCGACCAAGACCGACACGGCCTTGCGCGACATCCCGCAATCGATCAGCGTGATTCCTGCCACGGTACTCAAAGACCTGGGCAGTACCAGCGTGGAGCGCGCCCTGGAATTCGCTGGCGGCGTATCCAAGCAAAACAACTTCGGCGGCCTGACCCTCTACGAATACAGCGTGCGCGGCTTCACCACGTCCGAGTTCTACCAGGATGGTTTCAGCGCCAACCGTGGTTACCCCAGTACCCCGGACGCGGCGAATATCGAGCGCATTGAAGTGCTCAAGGGCCCCGCCGCCAGCCTGTATGGGCGTGGCGATCCCGGCGGCACGGTAAATATCGTCACCAAGAAACCCCAGCCCGAGGCCTTCACCACGCTGCAAACCAGCGCCGGCAGTTGGGACCGCTACCGCACGGCGCTGGATGTGAATACGCCGCTGGACAGCGAGGGGCGCGTGCTGACGCGAGTGAACCTGGCCGTTGAAGACAACCACAGCTTTCGCGATCACGTGGACGCCAAGCGTGTGTTTGTCGCGCCCTCCTTCAGTTGGCAACTGGACCCGGACACCACCCTGCTGGTGGAAAGTGAGTTCGTGCGCCACAGCTCCACCTTCGACCGAGGCATCGTCGCCAATACCGGCATGTCCCATTCCACCTTCCTCGGCGAGCCCAACGACGGCAATATCCGCAACCACAACAACCGCATTCAGGCGGCGTTGGAACACCACCTCAACGACGCCTGGAAACTGCGCCTGGCCAGCCATTACAAGCAAGGCAGCCTGTGGGGCGATGCTTCGGAAAGCCGAGCGTTGAACGCAGACGGCCACAGCGTCAATCGCCGCTACCGTGAACGCTCCACCGGTTGGCATGACAGCATCACCCAGCTGGAACTACGCGGGGTGTTCGATATCGGCAGTTGGCAACATGAACTGTTGATCGGTACCGAGTACGAGGATTACCGCAAGAAAGAGCGCGTGACGGCGATCGCAGGCGACTATCCCATCGACATCTACAAGCCGGTGTACGGCCAGCCCAAACCCAACGGCAAACGCTCCGGTACCGACTTCTTCGAGCAGACCAAAAGCCACGCACTGAACCTGCAAGACCAGATCATCTTCACAGACCGCCTGCGCGGCATGATCGGTGCGCGCTTCGAACACTTCGAACAAAGCACCGACGACTTCACCCGCAACCACGCCAAGGGCCGCCAAACCCACGACGCCTTCACTCAGCGCGCCGGCCTGCTCTACCAGCTCACGCCGGAAGTCGGCGTGTTTGCCAACGCCTCCACGTCGTTCAAGCCCAATAGTGGCCTGGATGCCGGTGGCAAGTCCTTCAAGCCTGAAGAAGGCGTGGGTTATGAGGTGGGGGTCAAGAGCGAGCTGTTTGATGACCGCCTCAGCGCTACCTTGGCGGCCTTTCATATCGAAAAGGAAAACGTGCTGACCCTGGACCCGGCGACCAACCTCAACCGCGCCATGGGCAAGGCCCGCAGCCAAGGGTTCGACCTGCAAGTAACCGGGCAAGTGACCGACGCAGTCCGCGTGACCGGCGCCTTGGCCTACATCGACGCTGAAGTGACCAAGGGCGACAAAACCATTCCTACGGGCAGCCGCATTCTGGGCGTGGCCAAGCGCAGTGGCAGCGTGTTGGGCGTGTATGAATTCCAGGACGGCGCATTGCGTGGCTCAGACCTGGGCGCAGCGTTCACCTATGTAGGTGACCGGTCAGGCGAAGCCGGCACAGGCTTCGAACTGCCCGCCTACCACACCGTGGATTTGCTGGCCCATTACAAGGCCACGCAGAACGTGACGGTGGGGCTGAACCTCAACAACCTGTTCAATGAAAGGTACTACGAGCGATCCTACAGCAACTATTGGGTCAACCCGGGTGAGCCGCGCAACTTCACGGTTAGCTTGACCCTCAACCTCTGACAAACATAGAACTAAATGTGGGAGGGGGCTTGCCCCCGATTGCAGTGTGTCAGTCAGCATATCTGTCACTGACCCACCGCTATCGGGGGCAAGCCCCCTCCCACATTTTGATCTTAATCCGGTCCGGGTTACAGCGTCGTCGGCGCCCGTTCGCACAGGGTATTAAGCGCTGCCGCCCACTGCGGCTCGTCATTCAGGCAAGGCACCAACACCAACTCCTCGCCCCCCGCTTCACGAAATTGCTCGCGACCGCGATCGCCAATTTCCTCCAACGTCTCAATACAATCGGCGACGAACGCCGGGCACATCACCAGCAGCTTCTTCACGCCTTGCTGGGCCAATGCCTCAAGGCGCGCCTCGGTGTAGGGTTCGATCCATTTGGCCCGGCCCAGGCGGGACTGGAACGCCACCGACCATTTGCCCTCCGGCAAACCCAGCCGCTCGGCCACATCCCGCGCCACGCTGAAGCACTGCGCGCGGTAACAGGTGGCAAGCACTTCAGGGGATGCGTTCTTGCAGCAGTCGGCATCCTTGAAGCAGTGCTGGCCCGTGGGGTCGAGCTTGGTCAGATGACGCTCAGGCAAGCCATGGAAACTGAGCAGCAAGTGATCGTAATCCTGCTCCACATAAGAGCGCACACTCGCCGCCAGCGCATCGAGGTACTCAGGCTGATCATAGAACGGTTGCAGGATCGAAAACTGCACATTCAGTTGCTTGTCGCGCACCACTCGCTTGGCTTCCTCTATCACCGTGGTGACGGTGCTGTCGGCAAACTGCGGGTACAACGGCGCCAGTGTGATTTTTTGAATACCCTGGGCGGCCAGGCGTGTCAGGACCGTTTCCAGGGACGGCTCGCCATAACGCATCGCCAGTTCCACCGGGCCCTGGGTCCACTGCGCGGTCATCTGCTGCTGCAGGCGGCGGCTCAGCACCACCAACGGCGAACCCTCATCCCACCAGATCGACGCATAGGCATGGGCCGATTGCTCGGGGCGCTTGATCAGGATCAGCGATACCAGCAAGCGCCGCACCGGCCACGGCAAGTCGATCACATAAGGGTCCATCAGGAACTGATTGAGGTAGCTGCGCACATCGGCCACTGAAGTGGACTTTGGCGAACCCAGGTTGACCAGTAACAACGCGTGATCGGTCATGCAACATCCTATCTTTAGAGGCGGCTGGACAAGTCGTCCAGAGCCGCACGCAACTCAGTGAACTGGAAAGTGAAACCTGCGGCCTGCAGCCGTTCAGGCAAAGCCTTTTGCCCGCCCAGCAACAAGCCGGACAACTCACCCAGGCCAACCTTCAACGCAAATGCCGGCATCGGCATGAACGCCGGGCGGTGCAGCACCTGGCCCAAGGTCTTGGCAAATTCGCGGTTGCGCACCGGGTGTGGCGCGCAGGCATTATAAGGACCGTTGGCGTCTTGCTTGTGCAGAAGAAAATCAATCAGGGCGATTTGATCCTTGATATGCACCCAGGGCATCCACTGCCGTCCATTGCCAATCGGCCCGCCCAGCGCCAGTTTGAACGGCAGCAGCAGGCGCGACAAAAAGCCGCCCTCGGCAGACAGCACCAACCCCGTACGCACCAGCACCACGCGAATGCCCAAGGCTTCGGCACGCTGGGCGGTTTCCTCCCAGGCGATACACAACTGGCTGGGGAAGTCATCCAGCACCGGGCCGCTGGCTTCGGTCAGTTCGCGCTCGCCGCCGTCGCCGTACCAACCCACCGCAGAACCGGAGATCAGCACCGCCGGTTTTTGCTCCAGGCTTTCCATCCAGGCCAGCAAGGTTTCGGTGAGGTGAATGCGACTGTTCCACAACAATGCCTTGCGCTTGTGGGTCCAAGGCCGGTCGGCGATAGGCGCGCCTGCCAGGTTGACCACCGCGTCCACCGTGCCAATCACCTCTTGTAGGCGAGCCACTCCGAGCACCTGCGCACCGCACACCTGGGCGACCGTTTCCGGTTGCCGGCTCCACACCGTCAGGCGATGGCCTTGCGCGAGCCAGTGCTTGCAGAGTTGGCGACCGATCAAGCCGGTACCGCCGGTCAGCAAAATATGCATGGGACTCTCCTCATGTAACGTTCGCCGCCGCTCACTGGTCTATTTTATAAGCAGGGATCAATTTGATAATTGAGCGTGACGGGGGTTCAAGCCTTAGCTTAACCATAGGTCACGCCACACAATCAGGCACGCCAAAACTTATACCAAAAAACAATATTGTACAGCTATTGGTGTCGGCGTAGTCTGTACCCAACGGTAAAACGAGGCCTCCCATGACTGTTCCCATCGCGATCATTGGTACCGGCATCGCCGGTCTCTCCGCCGCCCGAGCGTTACAAGACGCCGGGCACGCAGTACAACTCTTCGATAAAAGCCGCGGCAGCGGTGGCCGCATGTCCAGCAAGCGCAGCGACGCCGGCGCGCTGGACATGGGCGCGCAATATTTCACCGCCCGCGACCGGCGCTTCGTCAACGAAGTGCAGCGCTGGCAAAGCAACGGCTGGGCCGAGCAGTGGAAGCCCCAGCTGTATAACTTCAAGTCCGGGCAATTGACGCCCTCCCCCGATGAGCAGATCCGCTGGGTGGGCACGCCGCGCATGAGCGCCATCACTCGCGCCCTGCTCGACGACTTGCCGGTGGAGTTCGGTTGCCGCATCACCGAAGTCTTCCAGGGCACGCAGCACTGGAACCTGCTCGACGCGGACGGCGGCAATCACGGCCCTTTCAGTCACGTGATCATTGCCACGCCGGCGCCCCAAGCCACCGCCCTGCTGGCCGCCGCGCCCAAGCTGGCGAGCGCCGCCGCCGGGGTAAAAATGGACCCGACCTGGGCCATCGCCCTGGCGTTCGACAAGCCCCTGGATACGCCGATGGAGGGCTGCTTCGTGCAAGACAGCCCCCTCGACTGGCTGGCGCGCAACCGCAGCAAGCCCGGGCGCGATACCACCCTCGACACCTGGGTGCTGCACGCCACCAGCGCCTGGAGCAAGGCCCACCTGGACCTGCCCAAGGAAGCGGTGATCGAACACCTGCACGGCGCCTTTGCCGAATTGCTGCACAGCGCCATGCCTGCGCCGTCGTTCAGCCTGGCGCACCGTTGGCTCTACGCGCGCCCATCGAGCAGCCATGAATTCGGCGTGCTGGCCGACGCCGACCTGGGCCTGTTCGTCTGTGGTGACTGGTGCCTCTCCGGCCGGGTGGAAGGTGCCTGGTTGAGTGGCCAGGAAGCGGCGCGACGCTTGATCGAGCACTTGCAATGAACCGCATCAACCCCGCCAAACTGCTGCTGTCAAAATGGACGGCAGCTCATCCCCGCCACAAGGAAAAACACTTCCTGGTCACCGAATTGTTCCGTGACGACGAGGGCACGGTGCTGGACATCGAACTGCAGGCCATCCTTACTCGGCGCGCCGAACGCCTGCCCTGGCAGACCCTGAAAAACGCTGAGGACTGGACAATCGGCTGGAAATAAAGCGGCGGCACAACCCTGTACAAAATATTTGACTTGTACAACATCGAGCCTATGATGAGATTTAGTTGTACAAGATTTGTAGCTTGTACAGGATTCTTGCAGAGGTTTGCTTATGTCCAGCCGTGTAAAACCGAAGATCGCCATCAGCGCCTGCCTTCTGGGTGAGAACGTGCGCTTCAATGGCGGTCATAAACAGTCCCTGCTATGCAGCCAGACCCTCAGTGACTATTTCGATTTCGTCCCGTTGTGCCCTGAAGTTGCCATCGGCCTGGGCATTCCTCGGCAAGCGATCCGCCTGGTCGGGGACCCCAACCACCCGCAGGCCGTGGGCAGCGTAAACCCTGCGCTCAATGTCACTCAGCCACTGGACGATTACGGCCAGCAAATGGCCCGGGAACATACCGACCTGTGCGGCTACATCTTCATGCAAAAGTCACCGTCCTGCGGCCTGGAGCGGGTCAAGGTGTACCGCGACAACGGCACGCCCGTCGACGGTGGCGGGCGCGGCATTTACGCCCAGGCGTTTTGTGCTCGACACCCCAACCTGCCGGTGGAGGAAGACGGTCGCCTGAACGACCCGGTGCTGCGGGAAAACTTCCTCACCCGCGTATTCGTGTACGCCAGTTGGCAGCAACTGTTGGCCGACGGCCTTACCCGTCACCGCTTGCTGACGTTTCACTCGCGCTACAAGTACCTGCTGATGGCCCACAGCCCGGCGCATTACAAAAGCCTGGGCCACTTGCTCGGCAGCATGGGCAAGGGCATTGACCTGCAAGCTTTGGCCGACGGCTATTTCAGCGAACTGATGGCGGGCCTGAAAAAATGCGCGACTCGCGGTACCCATACCAATGTGCTGCAACACATCAGTGGCTATCTCAAGCAAGCCATCAGTGCCGATGACAAACAGGAAATGCAGACCGTCATCGGCCAATACCGCCACGGCATCGTGCCACTGGTGGTGCCGCTGACCCTGCTCAAACACCACTTTCGCCAACATCCGGACCGCTACATCGCGCAGCAGGCCTACCTGCAACCGCACCCGGAAAACCTCAGCCTGCGTAATGCGATCTAACCCATGAAACCTGCCCTGCTCGACGAACCCGGCGAAGACCTCGCCCTGGCCCTGGAAAACGGCTGGCTGCCGATCCGCGAGGTGGCGCGCCAGACCGGCGTGAATGCGGTGACGCTGCGCGCGTGGGAGCGCCGCTACGGCCTCATCGTGCCCCAGCGCACGCCCAAAGGGCATCGGTTGTTCAGCGCCGAACATGTGCAACGCATCCAGGCCATCCTCACCTGGCTCAATCGCGGCGTGCCGGTCAGCCAGGTCAAAGGGCTGATCGACTCCGCCCAAGGTAGCCCGGAGCCGATGGAAAACGAGTGGCAGAGCCTGCGCCAGCATTTGGTGAGTGCCATCAGTGAACTGGCCGAGCGCCGGGTCGATGACGCCTTCAACCAGGCCATGGCGCTTTACCCGCCACGCACCTTGTGCGAGCAATTGATGCTACCGCTGCTCAACGAGCTGGAACAACGCTGGCAGGGCCAGTTCGGCGCGCAGATGGAGCGGGTGTTCTTCCTGTCCTGGCTGCGCAGCAAGTTTGGCGCACGGATCTATCACAACAATCGTCAACTCCACGGCGCGCCCCTGTTGCTGGTCAATCATTCCGACCTGCCCCTGGAACCGCACCTGTGGCTCAGCGCCTGGCTGGCCAGCAGTGCCGATTGCCCGGTGGAAGTATTCGATTGGCCACTGCCGGTCGGCGAACTGGCCCTGGCGGTGGAACACCTGCAACCACGTGCGGTGCTGCTGTATTCGAGCAAGGCGTTGCAAGTGTCGGCACTCAGCAAACTGCTGGGCGGCATCCATTGCCCAACGGTGATTGCCGGACCAACGGTGTGCATCCACCACGCCGAGTTGGGCGTATTAACCCAGGACATCCCTGAGTTGTCCGTGGCCGAGGACCTGTTGTCGGCCCATCAATTATTGATCCAGCGTGGAATTGTCTAAATGCATCTGATCTGGCTGCGCACCGACTTGCGCCTGCACGACAACACTGCCCTGGCGGCCGCGTGCCAGCGCGGCCCCGTCGCGGCTGTTTACCTGATCACGCCCGAGCAATGGCAGGCGCATGATGACGCGCCGTGCAAAGTCGATTTCTGGCTGCGCAACTTGCAGCACCTGAGCCAGGCACTGGGCAACCTCAACATTCCGCTGTTAATCCGCCACGCCGCGACCTGGGACCAGGCGCCGACGGTACTGAGCCAACTGTGCCGCGAGCTGTCGGTGGAGTCGGTACACGTCAACGAGGAATATGGCGTTCACGAGAGCCGCCGCGACCGCGCCGTGGCCCAGGCCCTGGAAGCTGACGGCGTGACCTTCCACAGCTACCTGGACCAACTGTTTTTCCAGCCGGGTAGTGTGCTGACCAAGACCGGCACCTACTTCCAGGTGTTCAGCCAGTTCCGCAAGGTCTGCTACAGCCGCCTGCACAGCGCCCTGCCCCGCGTGGTGCCGACGCCAAAGGCCCAGGCCAAGCCTGGCGTGAAAAGCGACCCTGTGCCGACGGCAGTCGAAGGGTTCCAGACACCCAGCGAAAACTTGCGTGCGCTCTGGCCCGCTGGCGAAGACGAGGCGCGCCGTCGCCTCGATGCCTTCGTTGATCAGCAGATCAGCTATTACAAGGACGAACGCGACTTCCCGGCCAAGCCCGGCACCAGTCAGCTTTCTGCCTACCTGGCCGCCGGAGTGGTTTCGCCGCGCCAGTGCTTGCACGCCGCGCTGCAAGCCAACCAGGGCGAGTTCGAAAGCGGCGACATCGGCGCCATCACCTGGATCAACGAGCTGCTGTGGCGCGAGTTCTACAAGCACATCCTGGTCGGCTACCCACGGGTTTCCCGCCACCGCGCGTTTCGCCCGGAAACCGAAGCGCTGGCTTGGCGCAAGGCGCCCGAAGACCTGGCCGCCTGGCAACAGGCGCGCACCGGCTTGCCGATCATCGACGCGGCCATGCGCCAATTGCTGGAAACCGGCTGGATGCACAACCGCCTGCGCATGGTGGTGGCGATGTTCCTGACGAAGAACCTGCTGATCGACTGGCGCGAGGGCGAGCGCTTCTTTATGCGCCACCTGATCGACGGTGATCTGGCGGCCAACAACGGCGGCTGGCAATGGAGTTCGTCCACGGGCACCGACTCGGCGCCGTATTTCCGGATATTCAGCCCGCTGAGCCAATCGGAAAAATTCGACGGTGACGGCGTATTCATCAAACGCTGGCTCCCGGAACTGGCCGCGCTGAATAAAAAACAAGTGCACAACCCCGAAGCGGCTGGGGGCCTGTTCGGCGTGGCGGATTACCCGCGTGCCATCGTCGATTTGAAACAGTCTCGCGAGCGCGCCTTGGCCGCATTTCGCCGGCTGCCTTCGCGTCAGGAGATGGCCGAACATGAGTGACTTCCTGCACCAGTTTGCCCACACCTTCGCCACGCTGGACAAGCACAACCTGCACCTGCTCGGCCGCCTGTACAGCGAGGACACCGCCTTTGCCGACCCCCTGCATGAAGTCCAGGGCCTGCCAGCGTTGCGGCGTTACTTTGCCGACTTGTACAGCAACGTCAGCGAGCTGCATTTTGACTTCCACGGCTTCGATACCGTGGCCGAAGGCGAGGGCTACCTGCGCTGGACTATGCGTTTTCGTCACCCACGCTTGGCCAGCGGCCAGGTGATCGAGGTGCCAGGCTGTTCTCATTTGATGTGGCACGACAAGGTTTACCGCCATCGCGACTATTTCGATGCCGGCGCCCTGCTCTATGAACATGTCCCCCTACTGGGTCGCGTTATTCGTTGGCTGAAAAGGAGAATGGGATGAGCCTTACACCGCCCCGTCGTTATTGGCTGACCGGCGCCAGCAGTGGTATCGGTGCGTCGCTGGCCGTGGAGTTGCTCGAGAGCGGCGCCCAAGTGGCCCTGAGTTCCCGCACCCAAGGCCCGCTGGATGCCCTCGCCCTTCGATATCCAGGCCAGGTTCTGGTGGTGGCCGGCGACCTGACCAACAGCCAGACCGTGCGCGAGATCGGCGAGCGTATCAGCGAGGTCTGGGGTTCGCTGGACACGGTGATCCTCAACGCCGGCACTTGTGAATACGTCGACGCCCGGCAATTTGACGCCTCGATCATCGAGCACGTGGTGCGTACCAATCTGCTGGCCAGCAGTTATTGCATCGAGGCCGCGCTGCCACTGTTGCGCGCAGGGCGCACCCCGCACCTGGTGGGCGTGGCCAGTGCCGTGACCTACCTGCCCATGCCCCGCGCCGAAGCCTACGGCGCGTCCAAGGCCGGCCTGCGTTACTTGTTCGAATCCCTGCGTATCGGCCTATCGCCGGAAAACATCGATGTCACTGTGATCAGCCCAGGCTTCGTCGACACGCCGCTGACCGAGCGCAATGATTTCCCGATGCCCCTGAGCTGGCCGGCCGACAAAGCCGCGAAACACATTTTCGCCAAGCTGGAAAAACGCCCGCTGGAAATCGCCTTTCCGGCCCTGTTCATTGCCACCTTGTGGCCGCTGTCGAAGCTGCCCAACCGCGCGCAACTGATCATCGGCAAACGCATGCTGCGCAGCCCGCCACCGAAGAAGGACGACCTGTGAAGATCGCCATTATCGGCAGCGGCATCGCCGGGCTGACCAGCGCCTACCTGCTCAGCCGTCGCCACGACATTACGCTGTTCGAGGCCAATGACTGCATTGGCGGGCATACACACACGGCCAACGTGACGGTCGACGGCAAAAACTATGCGGTGGACACGGGCTTCATTGTGTTCAACGACTGGACCTACCCGAACTTCATCCGTCTGCTGGAGCAGATCGGGGTCAGGTTCAAACCCACCGAGATGAGTTTTTCGGTGTGCGACCAAAGCACAGGCTTCGAGTACAACGGCAACAACCTCAACAGCCTGTTTGCCCAGCGCCGCAATATTCTGTCGCCGGGATTCTGGGGCATGTTGCGCGATATCCTGCGCTTCAATCGCCAGGCGCCCCTGGACTTGCAAGAACAGCGCATCAGCGCCGACATGACCCTGGGCGATTACCTCACCGCTGGCGGCTATGGCCCCAGGTTTATCCGGCATTACATCGTGCCGATGGGCGCTGCCATCTGGTCGATGTCCCTGGCCGATATGCTCAAGTTTCCGCTGCAGTTTTTTGTGCGCTTCTTCAAGAATCACGGCTTGCTCTCGGTGAGCAACCGCCCGCAATGGTGTGTGATCGAGGGCGGCTCCAGCTGTTATATCGAGCCGCTGACCCGCAGCTTTCGCGAACAGATACGGCTCAACTGCCCTGTGCATAAGGTGCAACGCAACGACGAGGGTGTGGTTATCCACAGCCCGGCCGGCAGCGAAACCTTCGACCGCGTGGTATTCGCCTGCCACAGCGATCAGGCCCTGGCCTTGCTCGATGACCCCAGCCAGGCCGAACAGCAGATCCTCGGCGCCCTGCCCTACGCCGAAAACGACGTGGTGCTGCACACCGACACACGCCTGCTGCCCGACCGCAAACTGGCCTGGGCCAGCTGGAACTATCGGCTGACGGGCAACGTGCAACAACAGGCCGCCGTCACCTATGACATGAACATCCTGCAAGGCATCGACAGCGCCACTACCTTTTGCGTCAGCCTCAACCAGACGCCGATGATCAACCCACTGAAGATCCTGGCGCGCTACACCTACGCCCATCCGCAATACAGCCTGGCCGCAGTCGCCGCACAGGCACGCTGGGAAGAATTGAACGGCGTGCGCAATACCTTTTACTGCGGGGCCTACTGGGCCAACGGCTTTCACGAAGACGGCGTGGTCAGCGCTCTGCGCGTGGCCCAGGCGTTTGGGGAAACCCTGTGAACAGCGCCCTCTACAGCGGCTGGATCGCCCATCGCCGGTTTACGCCCAAGGCCCACGCCTTTCGCTACCGCATCGGCCTGTTGTATCTGGAC
This sequence comes from Pseudomonas sp. Pse35, assembly GCF_024519715.1. NCBI lineage: Bacteria > Pseudomonadati > Pseudomonadota > Gammaproteobacteria > Pseudomonadales > Pseudomonadaceae > Pseudomonas > Pseudomonas sp. Pse35. Next base: position 39,641 of record NZ_JALJRP010000019.1, read on the forward strand.
CTCAGTGAAGAGGATGAAGTACTGGGGCTCTCGCCGCTGGCCGGCACGGGTCGCCTGGCGCCTTTCGGTTTCCGCCAGCAGGATTACCTGCGTGAATTCACGCGCCACGGCATGAGCCTGAGCGATGCCGTGCGCCAGGAAGTCGGCAAGGCCCTGGGGCAAACACCCCAGGGCGCTATCTGCCTGCTGACCCAGGCCCGCAGTTGGGGCCTGGCTTTTAACCCGGTGAGTTTCTTCTACTGCTTCGAGGCTGACGGGCAACTGGCCGCGATCCTGTGTGAAGTGACCAACACCCCATGGCGCGAGCGCTATCACTACGTGCTGCCCGCCCAGGCACTGGGCGCCGATGAGCACCAGCATTTCGCCGTGGCCAAGGCCTTCCATGTGTCGCCGTTTTTGCCTCGCGAGCTGGAATACCGCATGAGTTTCAGCCCACCCGCCGCCAGGCTCGGCGTGCACATGGCCGATTGGCAAGGCACGCAAAAAGTCTTCGACGCCACCTTGAGCCTGGAAAAACAGGCACTGAACCGCGCCAGCCTGCATCGCTATTTGTGGCGCTTTCCCTGGATGACCGCCAAGACCGGCCTTGCGATCTACTGGCAAGCCTTGCGCCTGCTGCTCAAACGCACACCGATTTTTTCCCACCAGGCCGCCGATGGCGCCTCTCGCACCGCAGTCGGGTATACCAAGGATCGCCACCATGAAATCCCCTAGCTTATCGGTCAAGGCTAACCGCCTGAACGTCAACGGCATGACCGCTGCGCTATTGCGCAAAGGCGTGTTGCGCCAGCTCAGCCAATTGCGCCACGGCCAGTTGGTGATCATCGAGGATGGCGAGCGGCAAGTCTTCGGCGCGCGGGAAGCGCACCTGCTGGGCGAGATCCAGATTCTCGACGCGGCGGTATGGGGGCTGGTGGCGGCCAATGGCTCGATCGGCGCCGGCGAAGCGTTTATCCATGGTTATTGGACCAGCCCCGACCTCACCGCCGTGGTGCGGGTGATGGTCAGCAACCTGGAGGTGCTCGACGCCATGGAGGGTGGCTTGGCTCGCCTGGCCCGGCCGTTCACTCAGGGACTGCACTGGCTCAACCGCAACACACGCAAAGGCTCGCAAAAAAACATCGCCGCCCATTACGACCTGGGCAACGACCTGTTCGAAGAATTTCTCGACCCCACCATGATGTACTCGGCGGCGCAGTTCCTGACCCCCGATGACACCCTGGAACAGGCACAACTGAACAAATTAGCGCGCATCTGCCAGAAACTGGCGCTCAAGCCCAGCGACCATCTGCTGGAAATCGGTACCGGCTGGGGCAGCATGGCGCTGTATGCGGCGCAGCATTACGGCTGTCGGGTCACCACCACGACCCTGTCCAAGGAGCAGTTCGCCTACACCGCGCAGCGTATCCAGGCGGCGGGCCTGCAAGATCGTGTGACCGTGCTGCTGAGCGATTACCGCGACCTCACCGGTGAGTACGACAAGCTGGTGTCGATCGAAATGATTGAAGCGGTGGGCCATCGTTTCCTGCCCACCTATTTCAAACAATGCGCCCAGTTGCTCAAGCCCGACGGCCTGATGCTGCTGCAAGCCATCACTATTCGTGAACAACGCTTTGAGCAGGCCAAACGCAGCGTCGACTTTATCCAGCGCTACATCTTCCCTGGTGGCGCGCTGCCCTGTGTACAAAACATGCTGCAGATCGTCAGCCGTGACACCGACATGAACCTGCTGCACATGGAAGACTTCGGCCTGCACTACGCCCGCACCCTGCGCCTGTGGCATGAAAACTTTCGCCGCGCCCATGGCCGTCTTGCCGAACTCGGTTATGACGAATACTTCCTGCGCCTGTGGGAGTTTTACCTGTGCTACTGCGAAGGTGGCTTTATGGAGCGCACCATCGGCACCGCGCAGTTGCTGCTGGCCAAACCGGCGGCCATCAATCCGCCGCTGCTCGGGCGTTTCAGTGCTTAAATCCCTGGCCAACGCCGTGCTGTTTCAGTGCGGCTGGTTTGCCTGCGTACTCGGCGGCGATAGCCGTTGGTTGCTGATCGGCGTCGCGGTACTGGGCGCACACTTGCTGTGGATAAGTTCTTGGGCAAGAGAGGGGCAAGTGATTCTGGCCGTGACGGTGCTGGGAACACTGGTCGATACGGCACTGCGTGGGCTCGGCGTGTTTGAGTTCAATACGCCGGGGCCACTGATTCCGCTGTGGCTGATACTGTTATGGGCCTTGCTGGCCACCACCTTGCGCCATTGCCTGGCCTGGAGCGCACGGCCCTGGTGGCTCGCCAGCCTGCTAGGCGCGGTGGGCGGGCCGTTGTCTTATTACGCCGGCAGTCAATTGGCAGGCGTGAGTTTTGCGTACGGCACCGCCCCAACACTGATCGGCCTGGCGCTGTTATGGGCCATGCTCTTTCCGCTGTTACACGGGGTTGCGCAGAGGCTGGAACACTGACGCCCGTCCGAGCATTCATACGCATCTGACGCACTTGCCTTACACTGCGCGCCTATGACCAACATCCCTCACATTCAAATCACCGAACCCGTCACGTGCTCGACGTGCGCGGCTTGTTGCTGCCAGCTGGAAGTCATGCTGATCACCGACACCGGCGTACCACAACGCTTTATCGATACCGACGATTGGGGGGGCGAGGTGATGCTGCGCCTGGACGACGGCTGGTGCGCAGCGCTGGACCGCGACACGATGATGTGCACGATCTATGAGCTTCGGCCGTTGATTTGCCGGGAGTTCGAGATGGGGGCGCCGGAATGCCTTGAAGAGCGTGAAGGCATTACCACGGCCTACCGCTGATTCTGTAGGAGCGAGCTTGCTCGCGAAAACCTGAGAACGCCGCGTTAAACCTGATTCGCTGCGTTATCGTTGAGGTTCTTCGCGAGCAAGCTCGCTCCTACAGTGCATTACAGCGGCATGGTGTAGTGCAGCGAGTAACTCTCTACACCATCGTTATTGCTGCTAATGCCGGCGTTGGAATAATGCGTGGCACGAATGCCCACTTCATGCCCGCCGTTGAACCGCAGGCCGAAACCCAGGCGGTCTTCGAACTGGAAGGACTGGCCGATGTTGTTGTCTTCCAGCCGAGTGCGAGAGAACAACGCCACGCCGATACCGGCTTCGATGTAGGGTTTGACCGACTCGCCGGCAAACTCATACACAAACACCGGCGAGAACGACAGGCTGCTGGCGCCCGCACGATCATCCCCTTCCCAATAGGTATAGGCGCCGCTCCAGTAGCCGGTCAGTCGGCCGACATTGCTCTGCATCCAGCTCTTGTCCCAATCGGAGGTCAGGCCTAGGCGGTAGGTCAGCGTCGAATCGCTGGTGCTCCCCAAGCCGAACTCCAGGCCGGCGGCCTGGGCTGAAACAGAGTGTCCCAACATAGCGGCCGCAATCGCAGCCAAACAGAACAAGCGCTTCATGTGAAACATCCTTTGCAAACGGAATAATTGGGTTGTGTACAGGCTAACGGGCTATAGAAGCCGACGCATAGCCAGAAGTTCAGCTTTTTTCAGGCTGATTTCACGAAATTTTCACGAGCCAAAGCTTCGCACAACTCCAGGATGTTTCCAAAGTGTCGGTAGGATATTTCTTAGGTGACACAGATCGCCGCTGGTCCAGAACTGTGCAGGTTCAGGTTCGCCAATGGCCAGCAGGTCGCGCTCACCCAGCAAGCGCTTGAGCTGGCGCGCTACGGCGGCGCCGGTATCAATGAGGATGATGCTGGGGGGCAGCATCTGCGCCAGGAGTGGCTTGAGGAAGGGATAATGAGTGCAACCCAGGATGATGGTGTCGCAACCGGCGCTAAGCAGCGGCTCAATATAGCCTTGCAGCAGGGAGTGCAAGGCGGGGCTGTTGAGGTCGCCGGCTTCAATCAGCTCCACCAGGCCCGGGCACGGCTGGGTAATCACCCGCACATCGGTGGCAAAACGGTCGAGCAAGGCGGCGAACTTGGCGCTTTGCAGTGTGCCCGTAGTGGCGAGCACACCCACCACACCACTGCGCGTGGCCGCGGCAGCAGGTTTGACCGCAGGCTCCATGCCTACCAGCGGCCAGTCGGGGTAGTCCTGGCGCAAATCGGCCACCGCGGCGACCGTCGCCGTGTTGCAGGCAATCACAAAGGCCTTGGCGCCCCGCTCGCGGAAAAACTCAGCGACCGAGCGAGAACGTTCAAGAATGAACGCCGGCGTTTTCTCACCATAGGGAATGTGCCCGCAGTCCGCCACGTACAGCAGTGACTCGTGGGGCAACAACTGCTGGATTTCTTCCAGCACCGTCAGGCCGCCGATACCGGAATCGAACACACCAACAGGCGCGCCCTTAACCATGCTTTGCCCCGCAGACGCTGCAGCCTGGGTCACGCTTGACGCGCAACTCGCGAAAACGCGTGGTCAGCGCATCGATCAACAACAGGCGCCCTACCAACGACTCACCAAAACCGGCCAGCAGCTTCAAGGCTTCCAGCGCTTGCAGGCTGCCAACCACACCGACCAACGGCCCGACAACGCCGGCTTCGCTGCAGGTCAGTTCAGTGTCGCTGCCGTGCCCATACAAACAGTGGTAGCAGGGACTGTCAGCGCGGCGGGGGTCGAATACCGACAATTGCCCCTCAAGGCGAATGGCCGCGCCACTGACCAACGGTTTGCCGGCGGCAACGCAGGCTACGTTGACCGCCTCGCGGGTAGAGAAGTTATCGCTGCAATCGAGCACCAGATCCACTGCGTTGACCGCAGCAGCCAGCGAGTCGGCATCCAGCGCAGCACGATGGGCGACCAGGGCGACTTCAGGGTTGATCGCTCTCAGGCGCCCCATGGCCGAATCGACCTTGGTCTGCCCCACGCTGTTAGTGTCATGGATGATCTGGCGTTGCAGGTTGGTCAAATCGACCGTATCGAAATCCGCCAGGTGCAATTCGCCCACCCCAGCAGCGGCCAGGTAAAGCGCCACCGGAGCGCCCAGGCCACCCAGGCCGACGATCAACGCGCGGCTCTGTTTCAGGCGTAATTGACCATCAATGTCGACATGCTGCAACAGAATCTGCCGGCTATAGCGCAACAGCTCCTGGTCGGTCAGCACGGGCGGCGCCCCAAGGTGATGCGTTCGTGACCGCCGAGGTCGATGCGACTGTGTACGCCGTCAAAGCCTTGGTTGAGTAACAAATCGCGCACGACCTGGGCCTGATCGTAACCGTGTTCGAGCAACAGCCAGCCGCCGTCGTTCAGGTGAGCAGGAGACTTTGCAATGATGAGGCGCAAATCGTCCAGGCCATCGTGCCCCGCCACCAGCGCACTGGCCGGTTCGAAGCGCACATCGCCGGCCACCAGGTGCGGGTCATTGTCGGCAATGTAGGGCGGGTTGCTGATGATCAGGTCGAAGCGCTGGCCTTGCAGGGCGCTGAACCAGTGGCTGTTGAGCACCGTGGCGTTAGTGAGGTGCAGGCGTTGACGATTGCGCTCGGCCAGGGCCACGGCCTCCAGCACACGGTCGACCGCCGTGACCTGCCAGGCCGGACGTTCGCTGGCCAAGGCCAAGGCGATGGCGCCGCTACCGGTGCCCAGGTCCAGGACCTGGGCGGGCGTGGCGGGCAGCAATTCCAGGGCAGCTTCCACCAGCAACTCAGTTTCCGGGCGGGGGATCAAAGTGTGCGGTGCTACTTCCAGGTCGAGTTTCCAGAAGCCTTGCTGGCCGAGGATATAGGCCACCGGCTCGCCGCTGCGGCGGCGCTGCAGGTAGCCGGAAAAGGTCAGCGCGTCTTCGCTGCTGACGATCTTTTCCGGCCAGGTATGCAGATAGCTGCGTGATTTGCCCAGGGCAGCGGCCAGCAGCAACTCCACGTCCAGGCGCGCCGTCGGCGAGTCGGGCAGGTCAGCGGCGCGCAGCAGGCTGGCGATGATGGTCATTTAGTCACCTATCGCCGCCAGTTGGTCGGCCTGGTATTCGGCGAGCAACGGCTCGATCACCGCATCCACGCCCCCGGCGAGAATTTCGTCGAGAGAATACAGGGTGAGGTTGACCCGATGGTCCGTGACCCGGCCCTGGGCAAAGTTGTAGGTACGGATACGCTCGGAGCGGTCGCCGGAGCCCACCAGCAGCTTACGTTCGCTGGCAATTGCGTTGGCCGCGGCGCTGGTCTGCTGGTCGTTCAACTTGGCCGACAACCAGGACATGGCCCGCGCACGGTTCTTGTGCTGGGAACGTTCTTCCTGGCACTCCACCACAATGCCCGACGGCAAGTGTGTGATACGGATCGCCGAGTCGGTCTTGTTAACGTGCTGGCCACCCGCGCCGGATGAGCGGTAAGTGTCGACACGCAAATCCGCCGGGTTGATCTCGATGGCTTCCTGTTCGTCCGGCTCAGGCAACACGGCGACGGTGCACGCCGAGGTGTGGATGCGGCCCTGGGATTCCGTCGCAGGCACCCGCTGTACGCGGTGCGCACCGGATTCGAACTTCAGCTTGCCGTAGACATTGTCACCTTCAACCCGGGCGATGACTTCTTTATAACCGCCGTGCTCGCCCTCGTTCTCGGAGAGGATCTCCACGCGCCAGCCGCGACGCTCGGCATAGCGCGAATACATGCGGAACAGGTCACCGGAAAAAATCGCCGCCTCGTCGCCACCGGTACCAGCGCGGATTTCGAGGAAAACGTTGCGTCCGTCGTTAGGGTCCTTGGGCAGCAACATGCGTTGCAGGTCACCCTCAAGCTCAGCGAGTTTTTCCTTGGCTTCGCGGACTTCTTCCACGGCCATTTCGCGCATGTCCGGGTCGCTGTCCTTGAGCAGGGCCTGGGCGCCTTCGAGGTCGGCCTGGACTTTCAGCAGGTGTTTATAAGTGGCCACAATGGGCTCAACTTCGGCGTATTCCTTGGAATAAGCACGGAATTTGGTTTGATCGGAAATGACCTCGCCATCGCCGAGCAAGGCGGTCAGTTCTTCGAAACGGTCCTGGAGCACGTCCAGTTTATTGAGCAGTGACGCTTTCATTGCGGTTTTTTATCCGAAGAGCTGTCTGACGCGCCCTCACCGAGGGCAAAGAGTTCCTGGGCCATGGCCAGCGCATCGAGGCGGCCTTCGGCGGTAAGCTTTTTCAACTGGACACTAGGCGCGTGGAGCAGTTTGTTGGTCAGGCCACGGGCCAATTGCATCAGCACTTCCTCGGCGCCGCTGCCGTTGGCCAGCATGCGTTGGGCCTTGAGCAACTCTTCATCACGCAGGCGTTCACCCTGCTGACGATACGCCTTGAGCACATCCACTGCCGCCAGCTCACGCAGGCGCACCATGAAATCTTCGGCGCCGGTGCTGACCATTTCCTCGGCGGCCTGGGCGGCACCCTGACGACTCTTGAGGTTTTCAGCGACCACTTCATGCAGATCGTCGACGCTATAAAGGTAAACGTCGTCCAACTCGCCGACTTCGGGCTCGATATCCCGTGGAACGGCGATATCTACCATGAAGATCGGCTTGTGCTTGCGCAGCTTCAACGCGCTCTCGACCGCGCCCTTGCCCAGAATCGGCAATTGGCTGGCGGTGGAACTGATGACGATATCACTGCGCACCAGTTCAGCGGGAATGTCCGACAGCAGCACCGCATGGGCACCGAACTGCTCGGCCAGAATGCTGGCGCGCTCCAGGGTGCGGTTGGCGACCACGATGCGCTTCACGCCAAGATCGTGCAGGTGACGGGCCACCAGGGTGATGGTTTCACCAGCGCCGATCAGCAGGGCCTGGCTGCGCTGCAAGTCGCTGAAAATCTGCTTGGCCAGGCTCACTGCGGCAAAGGCCACGGACACCGGGTTTTCGCCGATGGCCGTATCGGTACGCACTTGCTTGGCGGAATTAAAGGTGGCCTGGAACAGGCGGCCCAGCAATGGGCCGACGGTGCCGGCCTCACGCGCCACGGCGTAGGCAGACTTCATCTGGCCGAGAATCTGCGGTTCACCCAACACCAGCGAGTCGAGACCGGCCGCCACGCGCATCATGTGACGAACTGCCGCATCCTCTTCATGCACATAAGCGCTGGCACGCAGGTCATCGAGGCTCAAATGGTGATAATCGGCCAGCCAGCGCAGCACCACATCCGCCGAGAGATGTTCCTGCTCTATATAGAGCTCGCTGCGATTGCAGGTCGAAAGGATCGCAGCTTCGCGGCTGTCGGTAAGTCGGCAGAGCTGCTGCAAGGCCTCAACCAACTGCTCTGGCGTAAACGCCACGCGCTCGCGCACGTCTACGGAGGCAGTCTTGTGGTTAATACCGAGTGCGAGGAAGGCCATTCAATATCGCTGATGATGTCGGGAAGCCGACAATTGTCCTACTTCGAAAGATTCAGAACAACCACCGTCGTCTATTGTCCCTATACCTTATGCCTATCAATGCACTTTTGCAGGAGCGAGCTTGCTCGCGAAAATCGTCAACGATAACGCGGCAAGCCGGGCGCCCAGCGGCGCTCTCAGGTTTTTCGCCAGCAAGCTCGCTCCTACAAAGGAAAGGCAAAAGGCAGCAATAGTCGTATTCCGAGTGCCCCGGTTATGTTTGGCCGAAGGCTTGTGTCATGATGATCCGACCGCAGGTTAGTCGTCCTCTTCCTATATGAATAGATCTTCCGCGTTGCTCCTCGCTTTTGTCTTCCTCAGCGGCTGCCAGGCCATGGCACCCGTGTCGCCGGACGCTACGTCGCCGGTGGAAGACAACACTCCCGCCCCTGAAAAACCCAAGGTTTATTCCTCGTTCAGTGAAGAAACGATCTACAGCCTGCTGACCGCTGAACTGGCCGGCCAGCGCAATCGCTTTGATATTGCACTGGATAATTACGTGACCCAGGCCATCAACACCCAAGACCCCGGGATTTCCGAGCGAGCGTTTCGCATCGCCGAATACCTGGGCGCCGACCAGGCAGCGCTGGACACCTCGCTGATCTGGGCCAAAAATGCCCCGGATGATCTGGAAGCCCAGCGCGCCGCAGCCGTGCAACTGGCGCGTGCCGGGCGCTATGACGACTCCATGGTTTATATGGAGAAGGTCCTGCAGGGCAAAGGCGACACACATTTTGACTTTCTTGCGCTGTCGGCCGCCGACACCGACCAGGACACGCGCAACGGCCTGATGAAGAGTTTCGATCGCCTGCTGCAAAAGCACCCGAAGAACAGCCAGTTGATTTTCGGCAAGGCCCTGCTGCTGCAACAGGACGATGAAGCCGACGCCGCGCTCAAGCTGCTGGAGCAGAACCCGCCGGAAGAAGGTGAAATCGCGCCCATCCTGTTGCGTGCACGCCTGCTGCAAAGCCTTAACCGCGGCAAGGAAGCGATTCCGCTGCTGGAAAAAAGCATCAAGAAATACCCCGGCGACAAGCGCCTGCTCCTGACCTATGCACGTATGCTGGTTGAGCAGGACCGTATGGAAGACGCCAAAGTGCAGTTCGCCAACCTGGTCCAGCAATACCCGGACGACGACGAACTGCGTTATTCCCTGGCATTGGTGTGCCTGGAAGCCAAAGCCTGGGACGAGGCCAAGGGCTACCTGCAAGAGCTGATCGAACGTGACAGCCACGTGGACTCGGCGCACCTGAACCTGGGCCGCATCGCTGAAGAGCGCAACGACCCGCAGGCGGCCCTGCTTGAATACGCCCAGGTCGGCCCCGGCAATGATTATCTGCCAGCGCAATTGCGCCAGGCCGATATCCTGATGAGCAACGGCCGCACCGACGAAGCGGAAAAACGCCTGGCCGCGGCCCGCGATGCCGAGCCGGATTACGCCATCCAGCTGTACCTGATCCAGGCCGAGACCTTATCGGCCAACAAACAGGGCGAACGCGCCTGGAAACTGTTGCAACAGGCGTTGCTGCAATACCCCGACGATTTGAACCTGCTGTACACCCGCGCCATGCAGGCAGAAAAACGCAATGACCTGGCGCAGTTGGAAAAAGACCTGCGGCTGATCATCAAGCGCGACCCGGACAACGCCATGGCACTTAACGCCCTGGGCTACACCTTGTCCGACCGCACCACGCGCTACGCCGAAGCCAAGGCGCTGATTGAACAAGCCCATGCGCTCAACCCGGAAGACCCTGCCGTGCTCGACAGTCTGGGCTGGGTGAATTACCGCCTGGGCAACCTCGACGAGGCCGAGCGCTTGCTGCGCCAGGCCCTGGAGCGTTTCCCGGACCAGGAAGTTGCCGCACACTTGGGCGAAGTGCTCTGGGCCAATGGCAAGCAGCGCGAAGCCCGACAAATCTGGGAAAAATTCCTCAAGGAACAACCCGACAGCCCCATCCTGCGCAGCACCATCAAGCGCCTGACCGGATCCGAGACCCTTTAAATTTATGTTCTTGCGCCACGTTATCGTTTTCAGCTTCATCGCCCTGCTCGCCGGTTGCGCGGGTATTGGCAGCCGTGAATCCGTTGAAGGCCAGGGCAACCCGGCACAATGGAAACAACACAAGGACCAGCTCAGCAGCATTGATGGCTGGCAGATCGAAGGCAAGGTCGGGGTGCGTGCGCCGAAAGACTCTGGCAGCGGCACGCTGTTCTGGCTGCAGCGCCAGGACTATTACGACATTCGCCTCTCGGGCCCCCTGGGCCGTGGCGCGGCCCGCCTGACTGGCAGGCCAGGGCAAGTGAGCCTGGAAGTGGCCAACCAAGGCCGCTACGAGGCAACCTCCCCGGAAGAACTGCTGGAGCAGCAGATTGGCTGGAAGTTGCCCGTCTCGCATCTGGTCTGGTGGGTGCGCGGCTTGCCGGCGCCTGACAGCAAGAGCCGTCTGAGCCTCAATGGCGACAGCCGCCTCGCCACCCTGGAGCAGGATGGCTGGCAGGTCGAATATTTGAGCTACGTGGAGCAAAGCGGCTATTGGCTGCCCGAACGTATCAAGCTGCATGGCACCGACCTTGATGTCACGCTGGTGATCAAGGACTGGCAACCGCGCAAGCTGGGGCAATAACGTGTCCGTACAAAAATTGACCCTGCCCTCCCCGGCCAAGCTCAACCTGATGCTGCACATCCTTGGCCGCCGTGAAGATGGCTACCACGAGTTGCAGACGCTGTTTCAGTTTCTCGACTACGGCGATGAGCTCACCTTTGCCGTGCGTGACGATGGCGTGGTTCAGTTGCACACCGAATTCGACGGTGTGCCCCACGACAGCAATCTGATTGTGCGGGCGGCCAAAAAACTTCAGGAACAATCCGGCTGCCCACTTGGCATTGATATCTGGATCGACAAAATCCTGCCCATGGGCGGTGGTATCGGTGGCGGCAGCTCAAATGCCGCGACCACTTTGTTGGGCCTCAATCACTTATGGCAACTGGGCTGGGACCACGATCGCCTTGCTGCGCTGGGCCTCACGCTGGGCGCCGACGTCCCGGTTTTCGTGCGGGGGCACGCCGCATTTGCTGAAGGCGTCGGGGAAAAACTCACCCCTGTAGAGCCCGAAGAACCTTGGTATGTCGTGTTGGTGCCGCAAGTATCTGTAAGTACAGCAGAAATTTTTTCAGATCCGTTGTTGACACGTAACTCTTCTCCCATTAAAGTGCGCCCCGTTCCCAAGGGAAACAGTCGAAATGACTGCTTACCGGTTGTAGCAAGGCGTTATCCAGAGGTACGTAACGCTTTGAATTTGTTAGGTAAATTTACCGAAGCAAAATTAACCGGAACTGGAAGTTGTGTGTTTGGGGGCTTCCCAAGCAAAGCTGAAGCTGATAAAGTCTCGGCCCTTCTTACAGAGACCCTTACAGGGTTTGTAGCAAAAGGAAGCAACGTTTCGATGTTGCATCGCAAGCTGCAAAGTCTGCTCTAAAAGGAACCGAGTGTTAGGCACTCGTTGCAACAGATACAGGGGCGTCGCCAAGCGGTAAGGCAGCAGGTTTTGATCCTGCCATGCGTTGGTTCGAATCCAGCCGCCCCTGCCATTTTCTAATACTCATCCAGGTTACCCTCAGCCTCTAGGTACTGCGCGTGTCCAAGATGATGGTCTTTACGGGGAATGCCAACCCCGATCTGGCTCGACGTGTCGTACGTCAGCTGCATATCCCTCTCGGTGACATCTCTGTCGGTAAATTCTCCGACGGCGAAATTACAGCCGAGATCAATGAAAATGTCCGCGGTAAAGACGTCTTCATTATTCAGCCGACCTGCGCTCCGACCAACGATAACCTGATGGAACTCGTCGTGATGGCTGATGCCTTCCGCCGCTCCTCAGCGACTCGAATCACAGCTGTAATCCCTTACTTTGGTTATGCCCGTCAGGATCGCCGTCCGCGCTCCGCACGTGTAGCTATCAGCGCGAAAGTCGTTGCTGACATGCTGACCGTGGTAGGTATCGACCGTGTGCTCACGGTTGACCTGCACGCTGACCAAATCCAGGGGTTCTTCGATATTCCAGTAGATAACATCTACGGCTCCCCCGTCCTGGTGGATGACATCGAAGACCAGCGCTTTGAAAACCTGATGATCGTGTCCCCGGACATTGGTGGCGTCGTGCGTGCACGGGCTGTTGCCAAATCCCTGGGCGTGGACCTCGGGATCATCGACAAACGCCGTGAGAAAGCCAATCACTCTGAAGTGATGCATATCATCGGTGATGTCGAAGGGCGCACCTGTATTCTGGTTGATGACATGGTCGACACCGCCGGCACCCTGTGCCACGCGGCGAAAGCCTTGAAAGAGCACGGTGCAGCAAAAGTCTTCGCCTACTGCACACACCCTGTGCTGTCGGGCCGAGCGATCGAGAACATCGAGAACTCCGTGCTGGACGAACTGGTGGTGACCAACACCATCCCGTTGTCCGCCGCAGCTCAAGCCTGTGCACGTATCCGCCAACTGGATATTGCACCGGTCGTTGCCGAAGCGGTTCGCCGCATCAGCAATGAAGAATCGATCAGCGCGATGTTCCGTTAAGGGTCAAACCAACGGATCACCTCACTGACGAAAAGCGCCCCGCCCCAGCATTCCGCTGGGGCGGGGCTTTTTTGCCCATATCGAGTTCGGCGCTGGTCGCAAACGCCCCTCGATGATGGCTATTTTGGAGATACAACATGAACGAATTTACTCTGAACGCCCAAGCGCGTACTGACCTGGGGAAAGGTGCGAGCCGCCGCCTGCGTCACGCCGCCAACATCCCAGCCGTTGTCTACGGTGGTAACAAGCCTGCTGAATCCGTGACCATCCTGGCCAAGGAAATCGCCAAGCTGTTCGAAAACGAAGCTGCCTACAGCCACGTTATCGAGCTGAACGTCGACGGCGCCAAGCAGAACGTCATCGTTAAAGCAATGCAGCGTCACCCTTCCAAGCAGTTCATCATGCACGCTGACTTCGTTCGCGTTGTAGCTGGCCAGAAACTGACCGCCATCGTGCCTGTGCACTTTGTGGGTGAAGAAGCTCCGGTCAAGAAAGGCGGCGAGATCTCTCACGTCCTGAACGAAATCGAAGTGACCTGCCTGCCGAAAGACCTGCCTGAGTTCATCGAAGTCGACCTGTCGGCTCTGGAAATCGGCGCCATCGTTCACCTGTCCGACCTCAAGGCCCCTAAAGGCGTTGAGTTTGTTGCACTGGCTCACGGTGATGACAAAGCTGTTGCCAACGTTCACGCTCCACGCGTTGCTCCAGAAGAAGCTGAAGAAGGCGCTGCAGAGTAATTCACTCTGTATTGCCGGAGCTTGAGGAAACATCGCGGACCGAAACGTAGCGAGAAAGCGGGCGATAACGCGGCGTTTACTCTTGAGTAAATGATGTAGTGTCGTCCACTTTCGCCGCATCTGGGTACGGCGATGTTATCCACAACTCCAAAGGAAGGGCCCCTGTCGTGACTGCCATTAAACTGATCGTTGGCCTGGGAAATCCAGGCGCCGAATACGAACAGACCCGGCATAACGCGGGGGCCCTTTTTGTTGAGCGTATCGCCCACGCCCAAGGCATCAATCTGGTGGTCGATCGCAAATATTTTGGCCTGACCGGGCGCTTCTCGCATCAGGGTCAGGATGTTCGTCTGTTGATTCCCACCACCTACATGAACCGCAGCGGCCAGGCTGTCGCGGCGCTTGCGGGCTTCTTCCGGATCAAACCCGAAGAAATCCTGGTGGCCCATGACGAACTGGACCTGCCACCCGGCGTAGCCAAGCTCAAGCTCGGCGGCGGGCATGGTGGGCACAATGGCCTGCGTGACATCATCGCGCAGTTGGGCAATCAGAATAATTTTTACCGTCTGCGGCTCGGCATTGGCCACCCAGGCGTTGCCAGTATGGTTTCAAATTTCGTCCTGGGTCGTGCGCCACGCGCCGAACAGGAAAAACTCGATGCCAGCATCGATTTTGCCCTCGGCGTGCTGCCGGATATCTTCGCCGGTGAATGGAACCGTGCGATGAAAAACCTGCACAGCCAGAAGGCTTGACTCTTATCCGAGGGGAAACACCATGGGATTCAATTGCGGCATCGTCGGCCTGCCCAACGTCGGCAAGTCCACCCTGTTCAACGCCCTGACCAAGTCCGGTATTGCGGCGGAGAACTTCCCCTTCTGCACCATCGAACCCAACAGCGGCATCGTACCAATGCCGGACCCGCGTCTTGACGCACTGGCGGCCATCGTCAATCCCAAGCGCATCCTGCCGACCACCATGGAGTTCGTCGACATCGCGGGCCTCGTCGCCGGCGCCTCGAAAGGTGAAGGCCTGGGCAACAAGTTCCTGGCCAACATCCGCGAAACCGATGCTATCGCCCACGTGGTCCGCTGCTTTGAAGACGAGAATGTGATTCACGTCTCCAACAGCGTAGACCCCAAGCGCGACATCGAGATCATCGACCTGGAACTGATCTTCGCCGACCTCGACAGCTGCGAAAAGCAACTGCAGAAAGTCGCGCGTAACGCCAAGGGCGGCGACAAGGATGCAGTGGTCCAGAAGGGCCTGCTGGAGCAGTTGATCGCGCACTTTACCGAAGGCAAACCGGCGCGCAGCCTGATGAAGAATATGGGGGCCGATGAGAAGGCCGTGATCAAGGGCTTCCACCTGCTGACCACCAAGCCTGTGATGTACATCGCCAACGTTGCCGAAGACGGCTTTGAGAACAACCCGCTGCTCGACGTGGTCAAGGCCATTGCCGACGAAGAAGGCGCCATCGTTGTTCCGGTGTGTAACAAGATCGAAGCGGAAATCGCCGAGCTTGATGACGGCGAAGAAAAAGACATGTTCCTCGAGGCCCTGGGCCTGGAAGAGCCGGGCCTGAACCGCGTGATCCGCGCCGGCTACGAAATGCTCAACCTGCAGACCTACTTCACCGCCGGTGTCGAAGAAGTCCGCGCCTGGACCGTCAAGGTCGGTGCTACCGCGCCACAGGCGGCTGGCGTGATCCACACCGACTTTGAGAAAGGCTTTATCCGCGCTGAGGTGATCGCTTACAACGACTTCATCCAGTTCAAGGGTGAAGCCGGTGCCAAGGAAGCCGGTAAGTGGCGCCTGGAAGGTAAGGATTACATTGTCAAAGATGGCGATGTGATGCACTTCCGTTTCAACGTGTAAGCGTTAGCTGAACCTCTGCCCGATACAAAAAAACCGACGCATTGCGTCGGTTTTTTATTGCCTCCTGTTTCTACCTGCCACCCAACTAAAAGCCCCACACATAGAAAACTTAATCACTCATAACCCTTGATCGATTTAAACGATGAATCCTTCAAGCCTTAAGTCTTCTCCTACACTAAAGATTCAACAACCATCAAGAATGCACTTGAACAATACAGCGCCCTGACATAGTTAATATTTGACACGCTCTCGCGCAGTGTTTTCATACTAATAAGCACGATGACATTTTTGATTATTTGCGCTCTACTGACCGCACGCCAACAGCGTTCTATCAACAGTGAAGTGATAGCGATAGTGGAGCACCCTGACTATGTCAGCCTCTTACAAGACAACAAATGAGACATACTTCCCTTCTGTTGAAACCTTGGATATCGAACGTACGCTCAAGAGTACCGCAGCGCTCGATATCGATATTTTGTTGTTGGGGGAGACGGGTACTGGCAAGGATACCCTGGCCCAACGAATCCATCGTTTGTCGAGGCGACGAGGTCATTTTGTCGCAGTGAACTGCGCCGCCATCCCGGAAAGCCTCGCAGAGAGCCAACTGTTCGGCGTCAACAGCGGCGCCTATACAGGAGCAGTGCAATCACGTGCGGGTTTTATCGAAACCGCACACCTGGGCACCTTGTATCTGGATGAAATCGACAGCATGCCGCTTTCCATGCAGGCCAAACTGCTACGTGTGCTGGAGTCACGTGGCGTCGAACGCCTGGGCTCAACCCGGTTTATCCCGGTGGACATGCGAGTCATCGCCTCTGCGCAACAATCCCTGCATGAGATGGTCGAGCAGGGAAAGTTCAGGCGCGACCTGTATTTCCGCCTGAACGTCGTAAATATCAATCTGCCTGCGCTGCGCAATCGCCGTGACCGAATCGTCCCGTTGTTCCTGAGTATGATTCAAGAGGAAGCCGAGCACTATAAGTGTCTCGCCCCAAACCCTTGCAGTGAGCTAGTCCAACAGTTGCTGTGCCATCCATGGCTGGGGAATGTGCGTGAACTGCGCTCGACTGCCAAACGTTTCGTGCTGGGTCTGGCGCCATTATCAAGCTCGCCCTCGAACGCTACAAACCAACCCACCAACCTGAAAGAACGCCTGCAACAAATCGAGAAAGCTCTGATTGAAGAGTCGCTGCGGCGTCATACCTACTGTGTGGATGAGGTGGCTGTAGAGTTGGGCATGGCAAAGAGAACGCTTTACTACCGAATGAAACAACTAGATATACAGTAGCCCGCTGCTCAGCCCACACCGAAGACACCTTCAGACACACCCTTTAAGTAAAAGCGGGAACCATATTCGAGCCTGAACCACACAAGGATGAGCCTGATATATTTAGTGCCTATCGGCAGCAACACTATTGCAACTACGCATCAAGGCTCAAATGTCATTTCTTAGATAGCGGAGCATCACTATGAGTATTTCTGGCATCAACCCGCAAAGCTACCACCCCCCGGTCACCGGTGGCGAGAACGCAGACCTTAAGGCAGAAAGGAAGCAACTGCTTCGCGAATCCATGAAAGAAAGCAATGAGGCGTTCAGGATCAGTGAGCAGAAAAAGAACAACGACGCGCTGCGTTAAATAGCTTCACCGCCCTTGGTCATCAAAGGGCGGGTTTCCCCTTAGAGGTCCATATGCAAATAGAAGAAGTCGACGTATTACGCGAATATCAAAACGGCCTTACAGCCCACAGGTCCCCTACCCAACCTACGCACCACAGCGAAGATGCGAGCTTTTTCAGCGCGTTATTGGCCCCCTCGATGCAACGGGTTACCGCCACGCCATCCGCGAACGCACTGACCGACGCTTTGCAGTATTTGGACAAGGCTAAAAGTGGTATGAGTCGAGGTCTCAAGGACTTCAACAATGAGTTCAAAGAAAAAAATCGGCTCAACTACACCCCCAATCTTTCAGACTCCATTCTACTGACCCAAACCCTGGTGAAGTGCGTCGGCAAGGGCGCGCAATGCCTAGAAAAAATCAGCAACCTGCAGTAGGAAAAAATGACTCGTTTTCTATCCGTCGGATTAGTTTTCTCGCTGGCGCTGATGCTGGGCGGCTGCGGCGAAAGTGTCGAACTGCATCGCCAACTCTCCGAGCAGGATGCCAATGAGGTCATCGCGGAACTGGCTGACAAACACATACGCGCACAAAAAGTGCCTGCCAAGGACGGCGTCGTGGTGCGTGTCAATGCAGCCGATATCAGCCGCGCCGTTCGCACACTGGAAGCGGTCGGATTGCCCAAGGTCGCCCGTGCCACGATGGGGGACACCTTCCGCAAGGAGGGCGTCATCTCTACGCCACTGGAAGAGCGTGCCCGGTATATCTATGCCCTGTCCCAGGAGTTGGAGGCGACCCTGTCAAACATCGATGGGGTCATCGTCGCTCGTGTGCACGTGGTGCTGCCCGAACGCGTGGCTCCCGGTGAGCCCGTCCAACCCGCCTCCGCCTCAGTGTTCATCAAACATGACCCACGACTGGAGCCCGACAGCATCCGCGCGCGCGTACGCAGGATGGTATCCAGTAGTATTCCTGGCATGACCACTGCACTGGATAACGCGCAGAAGCTCACGGTGGTTTTTGTACCGGCAACGGCTTACCAGGAACAACAACGCCTGAGCTACTTCGGTCCGTTCCTGATCCCTGAGGAAGACGTCGGTTTTTGGCGTACCGCTATGAGCGCTCTGGTTATCGGCGCGATACTGACACTCGCCTTGGCGCTGTTCTGGCGCATACGAAGCCAACGATCCAGGCAGGAACCTGTCGCCCCAGCGCCTCTAGCGAATGAGTGATCATCTGGCCTGGGCCCAATGGTGGGCCAGTCCGTGGCAGTTTTCGCACCCGGACGCGACCAGCGCTCACGCCTACCACGCAGTACCCGCCTTGTGCCGCAGCCAACCCGCGCTGGCGTGCGCAGCGTTGGGCATCGAGCCATGCCTGCCTCCCCCTCCCTGTGCAACGGTGCTTGGTTTGGCCCTGGCTTCACGGGAGCAGTTCGATCTGGCGATAGCACTGCTGGAGCTTACGTGCCATCCCAACCTCGACAGCCCCTTGTGCGATGAACACCGCAAGTGGTGTGAGCGCCTTGCCAAGGCGCTACACCCTGACGCCCTGTTGCAGCCGGAGGATGATCCAATGCAATTGCTGAGGGCCTGGGTCGAGCCTGCTGTCTGGCAACGCCTTCGTCTGCGCTTGCCGCCTGACCGGGTGCAGGCACTTGAAACCACACACCTGCCATTTGACGATGCGCATGGCCGGCTCAATACGCTGTGGCAGGCGATTGTCTGGCGTATCGACGCAACGGGTAGTGAAACAACTCGTCGTTAACGGCAACACACCAGAGCATTGTCTATGTTGACCCAACGTAAAATCGAATTGCACGACGGCGCTTCCGGGCAGCCAAAAGTACTGATTACCCGGGAGATGCTCGCCGATTGCTTTCAGTCCGCGCAGTTGCTAGATAGCGCACGGGCCCAAGCTGAAGAGCTGCTGCGCCAGGCGGTTGAGCATCGTGAAGAAATGCTTGAGCAGGCCCGCCTCGACTTCTGGTCACGCGCCCACGCGCAACTCAGTGCGTGGGAGCGCCAACGCAAGGCGATGTGTGACAACCTCGAACACTACGCAACATCCATCGCCAACCGAGCCTTCCACTGCCTGTTGGAGGAAGTGCCTCCCCCAAAGCGCCTTTCGGCATTGGTCAAACAGTTGGTAACGACGCAAATTCCACCTATGAAGGCCACCCTGGTTTGCAACCCGCTCGAGCATGAGCAGATAGCCCAAGCCTTGGTCCAGCTGGGCTCTACACCTTGGAAGCTTCGCCCCGATGACCAGGTCAAACCTCAATCGCTGTTACTGGAAACAGATGAAGGCGATTTTCGGATCGACTGGGCCTCGATGCGAGAAATATTGTTTACAAACGTGTAGGAACATAGCGGTAGAGGCAGGCGATATCTTTAAAAAAATTTCTTCCGATGGAACTGGTGGCAATCAACCCGCCACACAGTTCAGACACATCTGGAGTAAAAATCATGGACTTTCACGGAAACCTGAAAAACCATCTATTGAGGCAAGTTCAGGCTGATATCAAGCGGGTGAATACGGCCTATAAAGATCCGGAAGCGCTCGATGCAGATATCGATTACTTCAGCAACCTCATGAAACAACAGAAGCTCTCTGTCATCGCGTTCAACGAACACACGCGCTCCAGACATACACTGCTCAAAACAGCGCTGGATGGCGTGCAATAAGTTGCAAGCACTCCTTGCCGGTTGGCTGAATGGCCACGAAGAGCAGCTCACCTTGTTTGAGAGCGACGACGAAATCATCTTTCAACGCGTTTCGAACAGACTGCTGGTAAAGGTCCAGTTGACCCAGGCGGGTGACCACAAAGCCCAGTTGCGCACCTGGATGCGCTTGGGAGGCCCTAGCCTGAGCTATTTTCACGGTGCAGTTGCATTGGCGCCGACCACCGGTGCGCTTTGGCTTATTCAATGCGTGGAGAGGGGGCACGGCGAAGCGCTGGCGAAGTGTCTCGAGTCCCTCCTCAACCAACGCGACACCTGGCGCGCCGTCGTCGCGCGCCAGGCGCGGCCTGTACGCACATTCATATCCACGTCGCTGCGCTCGACACCGTACTAACCAGAGACTTTCCCATGCCTGATAAAAACGACAAGCACAAACGCTTGCGCCCTCACGTACCTGCTTTTACTCCCCGCGCCGCCTGGTGTTGGCTCATTATGCTGCCTGGGTGGCTGCTACCACTGGATAGCGCGCTGGCCGCAATACCTCCTGAGTGGAAGAACACGGCCTACGCTTATGAAGCCCAGCACAAGCCAGTGCGCGAAGTGCTGGAGGATTTTGCCCAGACATTTGGTACTCAGCTCCAGGTCGAGGGCCTGCTCGAAGGTAACGTCAACGGCAAGATACGCGCAAATACGCCGCAATCATTGCTCGACCGGTTGGGGGTCGAACACCGTTTCCAATGGTATATGTATAACAACACCCTCTATATCAGCACCCTGGACCAGCAAGAATCCGCGCGCCTGGAAGTCTCCTCCGAGACCATCGCGGACCTCAAACAAGCGCTGACCGATATAGGCTTGCTCGACAGTCGTTTCGGCTGGGGCGAGTTGCCGGAAGACGGTGTTGTGCTGGTCTCCGGCCCGAAGGTTTATATCGAACAGATCAAGCGCTTCAGCAGCCAGCGCCGTTCTACGGATGAAAAACAGAGCGTGCTGAGCTATCCACTGAAATTCGCCAGCGCGGCGGATCGCCAAATGGAATACCGCAACGAAAAAATCATCATCCCCGGTGTAGCCACCATGCTAAGAGGGCTCCTAGAACCGCGCTCACCCTCATCGTCTTCGGCGCAGTCTCAACGCTCCATCACCCAGCCCCCGTTCATCACACCGGTGGTGCCACGCTTGAGCAACCCGTTGCTGGGGCAAATGCTCGGCTCCACGCCGACAACCGGGTTGAACGACTCGACCGATACGGGCATGTCAATCACCCGGCGGGTCCCCCTCAGCCCTGCCCGTATCCGCGTCGAAGCCGACTTGCGCAATAACGCCATCCTGATTTATGACGTGCCGGAACGGCAGGCAATGTATCGCGAACTGATCACCCAGCTCGACGTGGCACGCAAACTGGTGGAAATCGATGCCATCATCCTCGACATCGAGCGCACGCAACTGCGAGAATTCGGGGTGAGATGGGGCTTTCAGAACAGTCGCTTCAGTGGCGCAGCCAACATGATTTCCGGCAACGCTCAGCTGACAATTGAAAACCGCGGTCGTTTCGACGCGGAGATACGCGCGCTGGAAGCCAAGGGCCTGGCAACCATGGTGTCCAATCCGTCAGTCCTGACACTGGAAAACCAGCCAGCGGTAATTGATTTCAACCGGACCCAATACCTGACTCGCGGTCGGCAGAACGCTACGATTTTACCGATCACCGTGGGTACCAGCTTCCAGGTCGTGCCCCGCGTCATCACGAGCCGTGGTGGCCATCAGATTCAGCTGTTGGTAGATATCGAGGACGGTAACTTCGAAGAGGCCAACCCTACTCCCGGCAGCTTCGATGTACGCCGAGGCAAAGTCAGCACCCAAGCCATCATGGCCGAAAAACGTTCGCTCGTGGTCGGTGGTTTCCATGTCACCGAAAGCACCGACAAGCACAGCAAAGTACCCCTGCTGGGGGATATTCCGCTGTTGGGCAAGGCGTTGTTTTCCTCCACTGAACGACAGAACAATCGGCGCGAACGGCTATTTATCCTCACGCCACGCGTTATCGGCGACCAGACCGACCCGTCACGCTACCTGCCCCAGGCAGACCAGGTCGAATTGCAAGCCGCTCTCACCCCCCTGGCCAGGCGCTACGACCCTCACCAGCCAGTGATCAAGCGCAGCGACATTATCAGTACCCTGGCGCACCTGGTCACCGGGCAAGTGCCCAAAGCCTTCAAGGTAGCGCCGATGCCCCTGGGGCTGAACACCTTGTGCAGTACCCGCAACTTGCTGGCGCTGAACACCGAGCGCAGCCAGTGGTACGCCGGCCCGCAGTACAACGTAGCCGTGGTGGTGCTGCGCAACCAGTTCAATCGCAATGTGCGCATCGACGAAAAGGAATGCAGTACTTCGCAAACCCTGGCCGTGAGTGTCTGGCCCCGCGCCTGGCTCAAGCCGGGCGAGGAAGCAGAAGTGTTTATCGCCATGCGCCCGGTGGTCAAGGATGAACACATCAGCGTGCCCCGTCCCTCCCTGATCACTCCAACTCAAAAGGCCAAGCCATGAAACATCGCTCGCTGTACGTCACCCTGATCGGCGCGGCGCTGCTCGTCGCCGGTTGTACGCCCACGTGCAAGGGCGACTCCTGCTCACGTCCGCAATCGTCCAAGGACAAGCTGGTGATTTGGTGGCCCTCACAAACGCGCGTCGAACCCGGCCCTGCCGGAGAGCGTCCGGACTATCAGACGGTGTCGCTGGAACGATGAGCGCCCAGGGAACCCCGGCCGATGAACGCCAGGTCTTCCTCGACAGCCTGGTGGGCGGCTCTGCCGCCCACCTGACGCTTGGCCCGGGGGTAACAGCCAGCAACATGCAAGCCGGAACCCGTCAGGGTCTGGCCCTGCACGTGGCTCGCGAGGCGCTGCAAGCCTCACAATTGCAGAACGCGCTGGAGCGGCGTTTCGAGCAGGCCGTGGCATTCGATGGCTGCTTTATCTACATTGACGCACAGGACGCGCTGGTGATCTGGCATGCACTGCCCCCACAGCCCAACCTGCTCGACAGGCTCCTCAGCCGAATGTTGTCGTTGGCCAACCTTGAAACCCTGGATGCGCGTACCCGGCGCTGATCAACGCAGATCAAGCTCCGGCAATTCCAGGGTTTCACGCTTGGCCTCATCATCAAGCTCGCGCAGGGTGCGGTAGATCAATGCCACGGCCTGCAGGGTTTCACGAGGAATTGTCGCCCCCAGCTTGTTCGTATACAGCGTACGGGCCAGCCACACGCACTGGATCACCGGTACATCAGCCGCTTTGGCGCGAGCGATCAACGCACGGGCGTCATCATCAGTCCCTTTGCTCACCAGCAGGGGCAGCGGCGTTTTGCCGGGGCGGTAATACAAGGCCACGGCAAAGTGCGTCGGGTTGACCACCAGCATATCGGACTCCTCCAGCTTGGGCAGCTTGACCTTCGGCTCCTCCTGGGCCAATTGCTGCGCCAGGGCGCGGCGCTGCCCCTTCACGTGGGGATCGCCCTCCATGTCCTTGTACTCTTTCATGACCTCGACCTGGGTCATGCGCATGCGCTTGGCAAAGAAGTATTTCTGCATCGCCAGGTCGATAAGCGCCAGCACCAGCAATAACCCGAGACAGGCATGCAGCAGATAGCGGAACAGGGCGATCAATCCCAGGAGGTAGCTTTGCAGATCGCTGGTGGCCATATTGATCAACGCCCCCAGGGAAGGCCAGATCACCACGTACAGGATCAGGCCCAGCAGTGTTGCCTTGACGATGCTCATCAACAGGTTCATTACCGACTGGGCAGAAAACATTTGCTTGAGTTGGCTGAGCGGGTTGAGACGATTGAAGTCGAGCTTCAAGGCGTCCGGCGCGAACAGAATCCCGAACTGTATCCAACTGCTGACCAGCTTCGTGATAATCGCCACCGCGGCCATCAACAGGGCGAAGGAGAAAAACAACATCAAACCTTCGACCATCACTTCTTCCAGCGCCTGCGGGAAAGGCAAGGACAGACGCGTGATCGGCAGCAGCATCAACTGCTGGAAACGTTGCAGGCTGCTCTCGGCGGTGAACAAGGCGATTTCGCTGATAGCTGTCAGCACCAGTAGCTTACCCACATCCTGGCTTTGGGCGACTTGGCCTTTCTTACGCTGATCACGCAGCTTCTTGGCTGATGCGGGGTGCTTCTTTTCCCCCGAATCACTCATGACAGCGAGACCTTGAAGAACACGCCCAGGGAGTGCTTGAGGTCTTTAAGCAAGCCCATGCGCCCGACGATCAGGTCCTGCAGCAACGCAAAATACAACAACAGCACACCGATACCCGCCAGGCTCTTGAGGGGCGGCGCCAGCGTACTCACTTGCAATTGCTGACTGTAGACCCCCAGCAGCGCGATGCCGAACTCCAGCAACAGCAGCACCGCAATAAAGGGGGCAGCGTAGAGCATCATGTGCGTGAAGGTATCGCCAAGCAGGCCGACAAATACATCGAACCCATCGGCAGCGGGCAGTGGAAACCACACCGTCGGTGGCCAGAGCAGATAGCTGTCCCAGATCACCTGCGTCAACGCCCCGAGGCCCATACTGGCCATCAGCAAAAAAATCGCCAATTGTTTGAACAGATGCCCGGCCGGCGTCGCGTCTGGCCCAAGCGAGGGGTTGAGCTGACCACCGGCCAAAGCGCCCCGCTGGTTATCCAGCAACGCCCCGACCGACTCGAACAGCCAGAACGGCATCGACAGCAACACGCCCAGCAATAACCCCAGGGCCAACTCTTTGAGGACCAGCCCTCCGAGCATCAGCGCCGAGTGTTCCTGGCCCTCCAGCAAGACATGAATGGCAGGTGCAGGCAGCAGTGCCATGACCACCACAATGGTGTGCCGCAGCATGCCGCGTATATGTTGAAAACAGAATGCCGCCACGAGGAAAGCGCAGGGGTAGATACGCGCCATGGCGACCAGCAGGGAGGGCAAATATTCAAGATATAACAGCACAGGCAGACCTCAGTGCAGGGCCGATCGACCGATCATGTCAAAGGTCAAGTTCATCAACTGGATCAACTCCACACCGATCCAGCGACCGGTCATGATCAGGGTGATCCCCACTGCCACCAGCTTGATACCGAAGGGCAACGTCTGGTCCTGGACCTGCATCAGTGCCTGCACCAGGGAGGTCATGACCCCCACCACCACCGCCACGATCAGCGGCGGCGCCGTCAGCATGACTACCAGCAACATGCCCTGCTTGAACAGTACGATGGGTTCCATAGGTCACTCAGAGATAGGAAAAGAACAGGCTGTCGAGCAACCGCGACCACCCGGAGACCATCACGAACAAGAGCAATTTGAGCGGCAGGGAAATGGTCATGGGCGAGACCATTTGCATACCCAAAGCCAAGAGGAGATTGGAAACGATCAGGTCAATCACGATGAAAGGGATATAGATCAGGAAGCCGATTTCGAACCCCGCCTGCAACTGTGACAGCACAAAGGCCGGCGCCAGCAGGATCAGGTCCTCACGTTGGACCTCCTGCACCATCTGCGCCGGCCACATGCGCATGGCATTTTCCAACAGGTGGGTAAGAATATCCGGGTCACTGTTGCGCAGCATGAAGGTGCGCAATGGTTTGATCGCCTCCATTCCCGTCTGTTGGAGTGCGCCTACGCTGGTCAGGTCCAGGGGCGACACCTTGACGATCTCGGCCATCTCATAGCCTACAGGCGCCATGATGAACAGGGTTGCCGCCAGGGCAATACCATTGATGGCCATGCCCGGAGGCACCTGCTGCACACCGATGGCATTGCGGGTGATCATCAGCACAATCACGATCTTCAGGAACGCCGTGCAGACGACCAACAGCATGGGCATCAACGACAGTGCCCCAAGAAATATTGCCAGGACGACCGGATCTATTCCCTGGAAACTATTCATCGAGAAAAGATCACGCGAGACATCTGCAGCCCCAGTCGCCCGTCCACTTCAACCAACTGGCCCAGGCCGAGGGGGCGGTCGCCGTAATAGAGACCGGCAGTGCCGGGGGCATAGCCGGCAACCCCCAACACCGCGCCGGGCGCAAGGTTGCGTAATTCGCCGAGGGTCAGGTTCAGCGTACCGCACCGTACATTGAGCGCCATGCTCAGCTCGTCGAATGGTTCATGCCCGAACACATCCATCACCGCTGTTTCATCCTCATGCTCTGAGTAGGGCTGTGTTGCAAAATCCTCATCCACAAACATATCCTCGATAGAAGTAAGGGTCAGGCGCATCGGCCCGGATTCAGCGTCGATCCAGCCCACCAGGCGCTGTTTGCCAACCTGCACGTGGCCGGTTCCCGACGCACTGAAAAAGGCTCGCTCAAGCACCAGCACGTCACCAGTCCGCAAGCCGCGCAGCTGGTGCATGGACAACCGCAGGTGCCCAAGCGTTACGTCAACCGCCAGCCGAAACTGCGCCGGCATCGGCTCAGCCCTGGATCGCCACGGCCCCGCCTTGCATAGCGCCAGAAAGCTCTCGACAGACAGCCACAGATAGCCCGCCACGCGAGAGGCCCCAAGCGTCACGCAGAGTCGACAACCAAAGTTCATGGGGCGAGCGCCTGGCAGCAAACGCAGGTACCCAAACAACGCCTGCACCTGAGGGCTCAGATGATGCTGGAACAACTCCCAGAACCAGGCGTCCGGATCATTCCCGGCCTGCTCGAGCGTCACGGGGCATTCACCCATCAAGCTGAACTGTGGTCCTGGCTCACTGAAGGCCAAGACGCCACAGGCGGTTTCGAAGCAGAGCGGCTGGATGCCCACAGGAGCAGTACCAGGCTCCATTCTCAACTCGCCACTCGACCCAGCGACCTCGAACGGCATACACAACCCTTGCCCCAAGCGCTGCCGGGCAACCGCAATATCGGTTTTGAATCTGGGAAGTATCAAAGGTGGCAGCATCATGCCTACGTCGATTTTGCCAGATACAAACTGACAGGCTGGCGCAGGCTCTGCGCCAACCGTTGCTCACATTGTTGGCGTACACCACTGAGCCAGTGCACCGTATTGTCTTGCTCTGCATGCAGCTCGACGTTCCAGCCCCCCTGCTCCCGGCGGATACTGGCGTTGATCCGCCCCAGGCGGCCCAGGTGAAAAACAGCCATCAACGGCCATTGCGAACCAACGAGCATTCGCGGCGCCAACTGCTCGGTCAGTGCCCCGATCATGGCGACATCGCCCGAGGCTTTGATTCCATTCAGAGACGCTCCATATCCCCCGCTGTCCTGGCCCCCATCGTCAAACAACCGGGCGAACAATCGCCCTTGCTCCCAAGGCACCAGGGTACCGAATTCAGGTGCACGATCATCGCGAGACTCGCGCGGACGCTGACGTTCAGGCGGACTAACTGAAACCTGTTTCATATCGGCTCCTGCCTCAGTAACTCAGATAACTCTTGTATTTTTTCTACCTGGCGCAAGCACAAGGTGACGTGTTTCTGCGCCTGGCCGACCCGTGCAGCCCGCTCTTGCTGCTGCTCTTGGAGTTGCAACAATTGGCCTTCTTCACGCCGGGTACCCGCCGATAATTGCCGCTCCTTGGCACTCCAGTTTTTCAGCGCCTTGAACGTCACCACCTGCCCCTGGTGCTGACTCAACAGCTGCGCGCATTGCCGGGCCTCTTCCAGGCGGGTTTGCTCGAGGATTTCCTGCGCTTCCCGGATATGCGCGACCAGCGCTTGCTGCGCCCTTTTTGCCTCACGCAGCGCACGCTCGGCGCGGTCTGCACGGTGTCGGCGCAAACGTCGCAGGGTATCGATTTCAGCCGGTAACACTTCAGAATGGGACATGGGCGGTCAGCTCAGCCAATTGGTCCATGGTGGCGGCAAGCGGCGAAGGTTCGCGCAAGTCCTGGCGCAGAAAGCCATCTACCGCCTGCCGACTGTCAACAGCCAGGTCGGTGAGTGCATCGTTGCCGGGCTGATATTCCCCCAACTTGAGCATCAGCTCGATCTGCTGGTAAGCCGACAGCAAGCGTCGTAGCGCCGTGCCGGCACGGATATGCACGGGCTCGGCAACATTGCTTAGAATCCGCGAAAGGCTGGCCAGGACATCGACCGCCGGGTAATGGCCGCGCTCGGCCAGCTTGCGCGACAGGACGATATGACCGTCGAGCAGAGAGCGCACCTCATCCGCTACCGGATCGTTCATGGAGTCCTGTTCGATCAACACTGTATAGATGGCCGTGATCACGCCTTCACGGGTCAAGCCGGCACGCTCCACCAGACGTGGCAGCAAACTGTAGACCGACGGCGGCAGACCACCGCGCCCCAAGGGTTCACCGGCAGCCAGGCCGATTTCACGTTGGGCCCTGGCAAAACGGGTCAGAGAGTCGATCAGCAACAGCACCCTCTGGCCCTTGCGCCGGAAACCTTCGGCCAGCGCAGTTGCCGTGAACGCAGCACGCGCGCGCTCCATGCTTGAGCGGTCGGAGGTTGCACACACCAACACGGCCTTGGCACGCAACTGCTCATCCAGTTCATGATCGAGAAACTCGCGCAGTTCCCGGCCCCGCTCCCCGATGAGACCGAATACGATCACATCGCACTCCACGTTACGGGCGATTTCGGCCAACAAGGTGGTCTTGCCACAACCGGCTCCGGCAAACAGCCCGACACGCTGGCCCTCCCCCAGAGTCATCAGGCCATCAATCGAGCGCACCCCCGTAGCCAGTGCGCGGTTGATCCGCGGCCGTTCGGTAGGAAGAGGCGCCTCGCATAACACTGTGGTCGCCCCAGGGGTGTCCGCTTCCACGAACGCGCTCACACCATCGCCCGCAATCGGGCGGCCAAAACCATCCAGCACCTGCCCCAACAACTCATCACCGACCCGGACCTGATGCGGAACCCCCAACCGCTCGACGCTGGCGCCTACACGCACGCCTTCAAGGTTGCCCAGGGCACTGAGCACCGCATCGCGCTGATCGAACCCGATGATCTCGGCGAGCATGTAGTCGCCCGGCCCTTTTTCGACTTTGCATAGGTCACCAATACGTGCCTGCGGCAACCGGCACTGCAGCAGCATGCCGTTCACGCGCTGGATACGACCGAGCATCGTCACCGGCGCGAAACTGCTCAACGCCTGTGACTGGTTCAGTTGCCAGGCCTCCAGACGCTCCTGCAGCGACCCCTTCACCAGCCCACCTCATAGCGTTGCTCGCCGTCAAAAACCACTTTGCTGTTATCGATCAAAACCAGGCGCAGGCCATCCACTTCATCACCCACGAATAAGCGGCTTCCTTCCTCCAGCACCACGTGGCCATTCGGGCCACCCACTATCTGCGAGATCTTGAACGGTAGCCTGCCTTCGCGTACCCGTACGCGACTGAGCACCGGCACCACAGTGTCGAATTGCTCGGCAAAACGGTCGAGCATGCGCGCAATCAGTTCCACTTCATCCTGGGAAACAACACCATTGAGGGCAATCTGACCATTGACGATCTGCAAGCTGACGCGCTGGAGCAATTCACGTTCGTTGAGCATCTTCATGAGTTGCTGACGCACCTCAGCGGGTGAGTCCAGCCCGGGTTTCTGAATGACCGCCGGCATCAGCGATGCCTGGGCCTCACGCTCACCGCTGAAGATAATGCCGACCGCAGCGATGATCACGGCGCATAGCAGAACCAGGCTGACCAAGCGTTTTTGCTGCAACAAGGGAATGGAAGACAGCGTCAGCGGCAATGGCGCCTGGGGCAAGGGCTCCGTTGCCGGCCGGGGCGGCTTGAGCACCGATGCCTGCCGCCAAGGATGATCGGCAGGGCAGACACACAAGCTGACGGGGCCAATCATAAACGGCGTGTTGAGTGCCAGATCGCCGATCTGCGCCAACATTTGCCCATCGCCGTTTTTCAGCAGCCCCGCTTCAGCCTGCACCGACCAGCGCCCTTCGAGCAATAGCAGGCGCGCGTGGTGCTCGGCGATACCGGGATCATCCAGCAAGAGATCAGCGTCCGCGTTGGCGCCAAGGCTCCACTGCTCACCAAACAGAGGCAGCGCGGCCCCTTGATGCAAACCATCCAACACTCGGAGTTCGAACATCAGTACGTCCCCCCGTACTCTGCAAGTAGCGCTGTGTTCATGCCAATGTCCCGTGCATCAACTCATCCTGGCCAAGGTCAAAACGCCCCAGCACCTTGACCTTGGAAGTGCTCCCCAGCTCGGCGAAAGACAACACCGGCACATGGTTGAACTCCTCAAGCAACAAGGTGCGCAAGGGGCTGCGCAAATCCTGCGCCACCAACAACACACTTTTTATTTTTGCCCGTGCGCTGAAGGCCTGGTTGAGCAGGTTGACCAGCGCAGCGCTATTATCGCCGTCGAGTGCAAAGAACACCCCGGTCTGGGTCTGGCGCAGCGCCTCGCGCAGGATGTTTTCGGTATGCGGTGACAACAGCCAGGCATGCAGCCCATCGGCCTCGCTGTACTGGTGGTAGATCTGCGACTTGAGGGCAATGCGCGCATAGTCAGCCAGTGCTTCCGGCTCGCGTTCGTGCTGGCCGTATTCGATCAGCGATTCGACAATCAACCTCACGGCGCGCAGCGGAACCCCTTCGCTGGCCAGGCGTTGCAGCACCGCCGAAAAGCGCGAGATCGGCATGATGCGTTGCAGTTCCTGCACCAGCTCGGGTTGGTTGTTCTCAAGCCAACTGAGGATCGACTTGCTCTCTTGAATCCCCAGGAACTGCGGCCCGCTGAGCATCATCGCCTTCTTCATGCGGTCGACGATCAGGCTCGTCGCCGTGAAGCGCTCCAACTGCGTGTCATTGAGCAGTGGGTCGTCGGGTGGCAGCCAGAGCCAATCCTGTTCATTGCGCTCGGCCAATCCCGGTACGCCATGCTCAGGCTCAACCGTCAGGGCGCTGCGCTCCACGGCAACGTGCTGGACCACCGACGCCTTGACCATGGGTACCTCATGGACGCAGAAGCGCATTTCATCATCGTCCAGCGAGTCATCGATCTCGACTTCAAACGGCGGCAACGTCAGGCCAATATTGGCAACCAGGGAGTTTCGAACCTGACGGATTCCGTGAATAAGATCGGTCACCTCAGGCGTACCGCGCAAAGCCGAGGGAAATTGCAGCAGATAGGGCCGGGACGGATCAAACCCGCGCAGATCCTCTTTGCCATTTTCTTCAGGCCGCACGGCTTCGACGGCTTCGGCTTCTGGCTGCGCTTCACGTCGGCGCCGACGGTCGAGGTAATAACCCAAGGCGCCGGTCATCATCGCCAGCAGAATAAACACCAGGGTCGGCATACCAGGCACGATCGCAAACACCAGCATGGCCACCGAGGCGATCATCCAGCTCTTGGGCTCACTGGTCATCTGGCGTGCGATCTCGGCGCCCATGTTCGTGATGCCCTTGCGCCCTTCCGGCGCCACGCGGGTAATGATCATGCCGGCGGTGAGAGAGATCAACAGCGCCGGTATCTGCGCAATCAGACCATCGCCAATCGTCAGCACCGAATACAGCGCCATTGAATCGGCGGCGCTCAAGCCGTGCTGGAACATACCTGTGGAGAAGCCGCCCAACAGGTTGACCACAACGATGATCAACCCCGCGATGGCATCCCCCTTGACGAATTTCATGGCACCATCCATGGCCCCGAACAGCTGACTCTCGCGGGACAACTGCTCACGCTTGTCCCGCGCTTGCACGCCGTCAATCAAGCCGGCACGCAAGTCACTGTCGATGGACATCTGCTTGCCCGGCATTGCGTCCAGGCTGAAGCGCGCCGCCACTTCGGCAACCCGCTCAGAGCCCTTGGTGATCACCAGAAAGTTGACCAGAGTCAGGATCAGAAAGATCACCATCCCAACAGCCAGGTTGCCGCCCACTACGAAATTACCGAAGGCCTCAACGATATCGCCGGCGTCCTGTTCGAGCAGGATCAAGCGCGTCGTTGCGATCGACAACGCCAGGCGGAACATGGTGGTCAGCAACAAAATCGACGGGAAGGAAGAGAACGCCAAAGGCCCGGGCAAGTAAAGCGCCAGCATGATCAGCAGGCAGGCAATACAGATATTCAGCGCAATCAGAATGTCCACCAGCCAGGTAGGCAGCGGCACGATGAAAATGAACACAATGGCCATGATCACCACCGCGCCCAAGACCTCGGCACGCTGCGCCACCTTGAGCAGTACACCGTTGAGGGTGGACAGCACGCTCACGCCAGGATAGTCGAATTAGGAAAACCAGGGCGTATGCGTTCGAGGCGAGCAAGCTCGTCCATCACCAGCAGAAAATTGTGCAGCGCCTCTTGGCGTGATTTGCTATCCGGCCACAAGGCCTCGGGCAACTTTTGAAACAGCTTATAAAGCGCATTGAGAGACACGAGTTTTGATGTGCTGGCCCCCATATCTTCAGCCAGGCGCATGACTTCATTTGTCACGATGCCGGTGTCTGCATAACCCAGCATGCGTCGCAGCAGGCTTACCGCATGCATTTCGATTGCAAGGTTCTGAATCAGCTCACGACAGCTGCATAACACCCCGCTCAATGCGCCACATTTGCCCAGTCCTGTCAGCAAGGTGCGCAACATTGCCGTAGGGACGGAGGACACATGGGCGGCAATGTCGGCCGTCAGGGCGCTGGACATCATTTTCAACCCATGTGCAAAACGGTCGTCACTGTAGATGCCGAGCAGCGCGTGCATCATGGTCGCCAGGGATTGCCGTGTCACCACACTGGCGTAATAGAGCGCGCGCAGCGCCTGGAGCTCTTCTGGATCGCCACTCTTCTTATGCAAGGCCATGGCAATATTCAGGCCCGCCTGGATCTCCCCTTTGAAGCGGATCTCCAGCTTGGCAATTGCATCCCGCGCCAGGTCGGCTTCGGAGTTGCGCACGTCGGCCTCGGCCTGCCCGCACACCGCCTTGAGTACCACGAAGGTGCGCGCCGGATCACCGCCAGTGAGCTCCAGCAATGTATCGATGCTGGGTTGCGTGAGTAATTTCTGCCTGATTCGACGTACTACCGCGGCAAAGCTTTCCTGGGCCGGATGCCCCAACTGCTCATAGAGCTGCGCGAGCACCTGGACAGGAGGCACACGCACGTCAATTACACGCTTATCCAACGTACGACTGCTGGATTCCACCTCCTGACTGAAGTGCAGAGAAAGATCATCGACACCTTGGCCTGGCTCAGGTTTGGCGGCCGGGCTAGCGGTGGGGAGTTCCACCCGCGGGGTCATTGGCACTTCGTTGGTAGATTCGACTTTCATGGGCAGGCCAGTACAGGAAGAGAGTGTCCATATGTGGTCAGGCCCGCCCAGATGGTTCCACTGAAACTCACTCATCCAACAAGATGAAAAAACCCGCACAGGTCCCTGGTGCCTTTTGCAAATTACTGCACAAAACCACCACGACCATAACGTATTTATTTATATAAATCATATGGTTACACAATGATTCTCCTTTGGCACAGGCAGTGCAAAAGAGGTAACCGCCGAAACTATTTCGACTGCGTCTACCTTAAGGAAAAATCATGAATATCCCTATTGAAGCCCTCGTTCACCTTGGTGGCAGTTCGCCTCAATTCATGCTCCATCTGACAGACGATCAACAGAAAAAACTTCGCCGTTTCATTCACAAACGGGTCCTGAACCCGGAAGACGCGGATGATCTTTTGCAATTGACTTACCTGGAGGCCTGGCGCAATCGCGAACGTTTCAGTGGTACCGCGACACTCAGTACCTGGATGTGCGGCATCGCGCAGAACCTGATCCGCAATCACTTCCGGCGCCTGTATGCCAAGCCTGCACATTGCGAATTCGACGAGTCGCTGTGGCATGGCCATGAAGAAAACCACAGCCTGGACTGGGAGTTCGAAGTCAACCGGCGCTTGGAAAATACCCTGAGTGCGATTGACCACTTGCCGACCGAGATGCGCAGAACACTGTACGCCTCGCTGGAAACCGACGGCAGTTACCAGGACACCGCCGATGTACTGGACATTCCTATCGGCACCGTGCGCTCGCGCTTGTCACGGGCCCGCGAACAGCTCAAGCGCGTCACCCACCCCCCACTGCATCGGTAAGTTGAGTTAGCCAGTCACGTGTTGGGCGACAGGGATATCTGCCCAACACTGTCGGACATGGCCTGCGAGTAAACCTTCGAAAACGCCAAGCGCTTCCACTCCCCTCATCCACAACGCATTCGTCACCGCCCGTCGCCAAAACCAGCGCTTTGGCTTAAACAGTTGAAAGCGTAGAAAAAAATTCTACAAAAACGCTTGACGCATTGCCGTTCCAAGCGAATAATGCGCGCCACTTGGCTACATAGCTCAGTTGGTTAGAGCATAGCATTCATAATGCTGGGGTCCGGGGTTCAAGTCCCTGTGTAGCCACCAAGTACTAAAAACGGCTTACCGAAAGGTAGGCCGTTTTTTTATGCGCGCAAAAAACTCCCTAACTGTATTTTGACGCCCCCCTACCCCACTGTTAGTGTCCAGCCTCCCCTGAACACGGAGTGCCCCCGATGCAACTGGACATCTACCAAGTCGACGCTTTCAGCCACCATCCCTTCGGCGGCAACCCGGCAGCAGTGTGCCCGCTCACCGAGTGGCTGCCCGACGAGCAACTGCAGCAGATCGCGGCCGAGAATAATCTTTCGGAAACCGCATTCTTTGTACCCCGTGGCGAGTTCTATGAGTTGCGCTGGCTCACGCCGGAAGTTGAGGTGGACCTGTGCGGCCATGCCACGTTGGCAGCCGCGTGGGTATTGATCCACAAATTGGCGGACGCCCCGCAGGTTCTTCGCTTTGCCACCCGTAGCGGCGAGTTGCGGGTAACGCGCAACGGCGATGAGCTGGCGATGGATTTTCCGGCAAAGAAACCCGAACGCTGCGAGCCGCCCCACGGCATGTTGAGTGCCCTGGGGCTTGAAACCGCCGAGGTGTTTGGCACCGACGACTATATTGTGCTGGTGGAGGATGAAGCGCAGGTAGCGGCCCTGGCACCGGACTTTGCGCGACTCAAGGGCCTGCCTAAACGCGGCATTGCGGTGACCGCCAAGAGCACGCGGTTTGATTTTGTCTCGCGCTGGTTCGGCCCGAATGTGGGCGTCAATGAAGACCCGGTTACCGGCTCGGCGCACACCTCGCTGGCACCGTTCTGGGCCGAGCGCCTGGGCAAGCCGCAATTGAGCGCCGAACAAGGCGGCCAGCGTAAGGGCCAGTTGCGCTGTGAACTCCAGGGTGACCGGGTGATTATTTCCGGCAAGGCCGTGCTGTACATGCAAGGCACGATTTACCTGTAAAAAACGCAGTAGCCCAAGGACCACAGCACCTTCTCAACATGAACGGAGTTCAGCGCGTGTTTTTGATTTCCCGCCGCAGCCTGACAGTCATCGCCGCAACCCTGGCCCTCGCAGCCTGCCACACGCCCGTCAACGAACAGCCTGCGGCGCCAGAGCTGGGTTCGGGCTATCGCACCGACCTGAGCACCCGCCACGCCGAGCGCCATATGGCCGCCGCCGCCAACCCACTGGCCGCTGAAGCCGGGCGTGAAATGCTGCGTCAAGGCGGCTCAGCCATTGATGCGGCGATTGCCATGCAAGCGGTATTGACTCTGGTGGAACCGCAATCGTCCGGCATCGGCGGCGGTGCATTCATCATGCTGTGGGATGGACAACAGGTGCAGGCTTATGACGGCCGTGAAACAGCACCGGCCGGGGCGACAGAGCGTCTGTTCCTGAAGGCCGACGGTACGCCGATGGCGTTCACGGATGCGCAGATTGGCGGGCGCTCGGTGGGTACGCCGGGCGTACTGCGCGCCCTGGAGATGGCGCACAAAAAGAGCGGCCACCTGCAATGGGCCAAGCTGTTCGAGCCGGCAATTCGTCTGTCGGAGCAAGGCTTTGCCATTTCCCCACGCTTGCACAGCTTGATCGCCGCTGACCGCTTTATCGCGCAATCACCCGACATGGCGGCGTACTTCCTGAATGCCGACGGCTCGCCAAAAGCCACCGGTACACGATTGAAAAACCCGGCACTGGCCGCGGTGTTCAAGCGCATCGCCAAGGAAGGGCCGGATGCGCTATACCAAGGCCCGATTGCCGATGAAATCGCACGCAAGGTACAGGGCCATCGCAATGCCGGCAGCCTGTCCCAGGCCGACCTCAAGGGCTACACCGCCAAGCAGCGCGCACCGCTGTGCACCGACTACAAACAATGGAAGGTCTGCGGCATGCCACCGCCGTCCTCGGGCGGGATTGCCGTGGCGCAGATCCTGGGGACATTGCAGGCGCTGGAAACCCGCGACCCACGCCTGGCCATCGCCCCCATGACACCGGTCAAGAGTGTTTCGCCGGCCGGGCTTGAGCCGACACCCGAGGCCGTGCACCTGCTCGCCGAAGCCGGGCGCCTGGCCTTTGCCGACCGCGCGCTGTACGTGGCCGATGCAGACTTCACCCCCGTCCCGGTCGCCGGCCTCGTCGCGCCAGGTTACCTGGCACAACGCGCCACGCTGATCGGCGAGCGCAGCATGGGCATCGCCAAGCCCGGCCAACCCGCCGGTATTCAGGTGGCGTACGCACCAGACCGCTCGCCGCTGCGCATCTCCACCTCACAGGTAGTGGCGGTGGACGACCAGGGCGGCGCCGTGTCGATGACCACCACGGTTGAAGCGGCATTCGGCTCTCACGTGATGGTCCAGGGCTTTTTGCTCAACAACCAGATGACCGACTTCTCGTTCATCCCCGCAGAAAACGGCCAGCCTGTGGCCAACCGCGTACAACCGGGTAAACGCCCACGCTCGGCCATGGCGCCGACCCTGGTGTTCGACCGCAAGACAGGCGAACTGCTGGCTACCGTCGGCTCCCCCGGCGGCTCGCAGATCATCGAGTACGTGAGTAAATCCCTGGTGGCCATGCTCGACTGGAAGCTCGACCCGCAGGCGGCCATCAGCCTGCCTAACTTCGGCAGTCGCAATGGTGCTACCGAGTTGGAAGCTGGGCTGTTCAGCCCGGCGCTGAAACAGGTGCTCAAGGACAAGGGCCACGCCCTGAGCGAGATCGAGATGACCAGCGGCGTGCAGGCCATCGTGCGCACACGGGATGCCCAGGGCAAGGTGACGCTCAGTGGTGGCGCTGATCCTCGGCGTGAAGGTGAGGCGTTGGGTGATTAAGGTGTTGATCTATCCGTACAGGCTTATAAAAAAAGACCTGCAACCTTACGCCTTAAATCCTACGCGGAGCGCCAAAACTCAAAGTGCCATGTCATCTTTTGCGATAAAAACCTTCTTGAGCAGCCCCATCTCACCTGCGATTTTCTGGCCCGCTCTTTCTTGCCAGAGGCTACGTCAAGGACGTAGAATTTCGCGTGTTCACTCTCATAGAATCCCCTCTCTTCAGCAGGCAATGGCCTGACTATTGGACTGAAGATGAAAAAGGTATCTTCATGGCGTTTCTCGCCAGCCATCCTGATGCTGGAAATGTCATTCCGCGCTCGGGAGGTTGCCGAAAGATACGCTGGAGCATGGAGGGCCGGGGTAAAAGTGGATCAGTGCGGGTCATCTACACCACACAACTGGAGTGCGGAGCAGTCGTCGCGCTACTGATTTATGGCAAGAGCGCCACGGAGAATATTCCGGCACATATCCTGTACAAAATCGCAAAGGAAATGAACCATGCCACTCACTGATAAAGAACTGAAGGAACGTGACGCCAAACGCAATATAGGCGAAGAACTACTCACAGCCATTCAGGATGTCAAAGCGGGACGTTACGGTGCCGTGCAGCACGTTGAGGTCACTCAGGCTGCCGAAGCAAGAAGCAAGACAGGGCTCTCACAACCCAAATTTGCCGAGCTTCTGGGCGTGTCAGTAAGAACCCTTCAAGAATGGGAGCAAGGGCGTCGCGCACCTTCCGGAGCAGCACGTTCGCTACTGCATATTGCGGCCATAAGGCCGGACGTTTTTCGCGAAGTACTCAGTAACGCCTGATCGCGTTACTGCTTCGGGCCAATCACTGGCGGTTGATCTTCAAGCCCTTGCGCCCCGCATGCCGCTCCAGCGCCAGCTCGATCAACCGGCTCACCAGCTCGCTGTAGCTCATGCCTGCCGCCTGCCACAGCTTGGGGTACATGCTGATGCGGGTAAAACCGGGCAGTGAGTTGATCTCGTTGATCAGCACTTCGCCGTCCTGCGTCAGGAACACATCCACCCGCGCCAACCCGGCGCAGCCCAACACTTCAAACGCCTCAATGGCCAGGCTGCGGATCCGCTCGCTGGCGTCATGACTGATCGCCGCCGGCACCACCACCTGGGCGGCCTGGCCATCGATGTATTTGCTGTCGTAGGAATAGAAACCACTGCTCACCACGATCTCGCCACAACCACTGGCGATGGGCTCGTCATTGCCCAGCACGGCGCATTCGATCTCACGGCCCTGGACGGCGGACTCCACCAGCACCTTCTCATCAAACCCCAACGCCAGTTCAACGGCAGCGCGGTACTCGGCTTCGCTGCCGACTTTGCTTACCCCCACCGACGAACCCTGGTTGGCGGGCTTGACGAACATCGGCACACCGAGCTTGCCAGCGGCCGTTTCAAATGAGGTGCGCGCCGCATTAGCTCGCGTAAGGGTGATGAACGGCGTGACCGCAATACCCGCGTCGCGCAGCAAGCGCTTGCTGATGTCTTTGTCCATGCACACCGCCGAGCCGAGCACGTCGGAACCGACGAAGGGCAAGTCCGCCATACGCAGCAAGCCTTGCAGGCAACCGTCTTCACCGAGGGTGCCGTGAACAATCGGGAAGATCACGTCGATGTGTTCCAGCATGCCCTGCCCGGAGGTTTCCACCACTTGCTGGCTGGCCTTGCCGGGCACCACGGCCAATTCACGGTTGGACTGGTTGAGGGCGATGAGTGCCGGGTTTTCCTGGTTGAGCAGAAAGTTCGAGGTGTCATTGAGGTGCCAGTGACCGGCCTTGTCGATACCGATCAAAACCGGCTCGAAGCGTGAGCGATCAAGGGCATCGACAATGTTGCGCGCCGATTGCAGCGAGACCTCATGCTCAGCCGAACGGCCACCAAAAATAATCCCTACCCGCACCTTGCTCATGACCCGGCCTCACTGTTGAAAGTAAGGCTTCTTACCATGGGTGGTTAGCGATTCGCTACCCGATGTGCATTGCCCCACACCTGCACAATCGTACAAGACCCCAGCAGACAACCGGTGCAGACTCAGTTAACGTGTTTCCACTTCCTTTTGTGACAAGTCACCATGGGCAACCCCATCCACTCCCTCGACTGGCTGCACCGCGCGCCCCACGCCAGTGGCCTTGACCGTATCGAGGCGTACTTTGCCGGCTTCGCCTTCGACCCTCATCGCCATGACACGTACGCCATAGGGCGCACGTTGTTCGGCGTACAGAGTTTTCATTATCGCGGCGGCACAACCCACAGCCTGCCCGGCACCACCATGGTGATCCACCCCGATGAAACCCATGACGGCCGTGCCGGCAGCGATGAAGGCTTCAAGTACCGGATGATCTATGTGGAGCCGGCGCTGATCCAGCAGATCCTCGGTGGGCAGCCGTTGCCGTTTATCCCCGGCGGCTTGTCCACCGACCCACGGCTGCACCGCGCCAGCGAAGTGTTGCTGCAAAGCCTGGATTGCCCGATTGACCCGATGCAAGAGCAAGATGCCCTGTTCGACCTGGCCCACGCGCTGAGCGCTGCGTCCGGGGCCATCATCCGCCGTAAATCCTTCGACTACATCGCGGCCGAACGCGCCCGTGAATTCATCCACAGCGCCCTGGGCCGCAGCATCACCCTGGATGAAATTGCCGACCACGCCGGCCGCGACCGGTGGGCGTTATCGCGGGATTTTCGTTTGTTATTCGGCACCAGCCCCTACCGCTACCTGACCATGCGCCGACTGGACCTGGTGCGCCACTTGTTGGCCCAGGGCCAATCGTTGGTGGATGCGGCGATGACCGCAGGCTTCACCGACCAAAGCCACATGACCCGCCAATTTCGCAGCACCTACGGCATGCCGCCATCGCGTTGGGTGAAAATGCTCGGACGCTGAGTACTGGGTTGGAATACGTTCAAACTGTGGGAGCTGGCTTGCCTGCGATGCACACACCTCGGTACATCAGATACACCGAGGTGATGCCATCGCAGGCAAGCCAGCTCCCACAGTTGATCTTCGTGGCTTTGCGCCTCTGTCAGAGCTGGCGCCCGACAATCGGTTGGCCAATGGCCAGGAAATTCCCGCCCGCCACATGGTGCAACGTGCGCAGTTCATCATGCCCGTCAAAATGCCAGCGGCCCTCGCTGAATACCCGCTCATCAGCATAGGCCGCGACCACTTCGCCCAGGAACAGGTCATAGGTCTGCTGATTATGCGGCTCGGGCAGCAGGCGGCATTCCAGCCAAGCCACGCAGCCTTCCAGCATCGGCGCCTCGGTGTGCTCACCGCTGAAAGTGTGCAGGCCGTAGGCTGCGAATTTGTCGGTTTCAACGCCGCGGGTATTGCCCACCGTCTGCACCAGATCAGCCTGCACAACACAAGGCACCTGCAGCACAAAAGTGCCGGCGCCTTCAAGTAGCTGGCGGGTCCAGGTGGCCTTGTCGAGCACCACCGCGACTTTCGGTGGTTCGAAATCCAACGGCATGGCCCAGGCAGCGGCCATGATATTGCGCTGGCCGTTGTGGGCTGCACTCACCAACACGGTCGGCCCGTGGTTGAGCAAACGGTAAGCCTTGGACAATGGGACGGGGCGACGGAACGTAGGGCTCATGGTCGATCAGCTCTGCAAGCGAGAAAAGACCTACGATACCTCAAGCACAAGCCCGACAGGTCAGCTCGACAGCTGATTGGCAAACTGCCCGACCGCACTCACTACTTTTTGCGCACCGTCCTGAATCTCGACGATCACGGTACCCGCCTCCGCCGCCAGGGCCAGGCCCTGCTCGGCTTGCGCACGACCGTCGGCCATCAAGGCCACCGCGTCGCGGGCCATGTCCTGGTTCTGGCGCACCACACCAACAATTTCCTCGGTGGCTTTGCTGGTACGTGACGCCAATTGCCGTACTTCATCGGCCACCACCGCAAAGCCACGCCCCTGCTCACCGGCACGCGCCGCTTCGATGGCGGCGTTGAGCGCCAGCAGGTTGGTTTGCTCGGCAATGCCGCTGATGGTCTTGACGATGCTGCCGATCACTTGGGACTGGGCATTCAACGCCTCGATGCCTTCACCGGCCTGTTGCATGTGCTGGGCCAGGTCGCGCATAACGTCCACGGCCTGGGTGACCACGGTGGTGCCGCGCTGGGCGCTGTCGTCGGTTTGCAAAGAGGTGCTGTAGGCAATATTGGCGGCCTCGGCCACTGCCTGCTCGCGGTTGACCTGGTCGGTAATGACCGTGGCGAACTTGACCACTTTGTACAGCCGCTCATTGGCGTCCAGCACCGGGTTGTAGGTGGCCTCCAACCACACCAGGCGGCCGTGGCTGTCCACACGTTTGAAGCGCGCGGCGACGAACTCACCGGCGTTCAGGCGCTTCCAGAACTGTTGGTATTCGGCACTGTTGTATTCCTGTGGCTCACAGAACATACGGTGATGCTTGCCTTCGATCTGCGCCAGGCTGTATCCCATGGCGCCGAGGAAGCGGTCATTGGCGGTGAGTACATGCCCCTCCAGGTCGAACTCGATCAACGCGGTGGAACGCATCAGTGCAGTGATCAGGTTTTCATGTTCACGCGAGCTCTCGATGGTGCGGGTAAGGTCGCTGGAAAAAATCGAAAACTGCTTGATGCGCCCCTCCGAACTGCGCACCGGCTGCACGATTGAGCGCAACCAGGCTTCCTTGCCATTGCCGCGCATCAGGCGTACGGCGCCGGCAAAGTGTTCGCCGCGGGCCAGCGCGTGTTTGAAGCGCAGTTGGAACTCGTCCTGGCGCACATGTGCCGGCACCAGGTCTTCGATAGCACGCCCGACAATCTCGCCCAGCGAATAAGCCAGTTCCTGCAGGAAGTTGGCATTGGCCCACTCCACACGGCCTTCAGGGTCCAGTGTCAGGCAGAGCATTTCGCTTTCCAGGCTCTCTTTCACCTGGAGCAAGCTCGACAATTCTTCGCGCAGAGCGGTCAGCTCCTGCTTCAGGCGGGTATTGAACATGGGGCACCGTTAGGCAAGTGAGGTAGGTGTACTCACTTGCATCGGCGCTGCCGGGGTTTTCTGAAGAGCGCTTGAGCCCTGGGCCGAACTATATTTTCAACCACCATTGTTACGGCATACGCCCATGACCTGATATTCCAGGGTATTGAGCTTGCCGCTGGAGTCTTCGTAGGTCATGCGCGACGGCACGGCGTTGCACGAGCGGATCGGCGGCGTCACGTTGACGACCTTGGCAATGTCCAGGTCCATGCCATAGCGGTACGCCTGGACCTCAGGCACCGGCTTGCCTTTTTTGATGGCGTACGCGGCCATGGCTTTCTCATTGCGCTCCATCATCAGGGCAAAGGTGCGGTCCCCACCCCCTTCGGCCAGTGCGCCAAATGACAACACAGCCGTTAATACAGCCAAACCTGCTTTATAAAAGTTCATCGCGGTTTCCTCGACTGAAAAGTTCAGTGTCGAGATTAACCAACCCACCCTGACGGCAGGTTCACCAGAACATTACTTATTTGTTAGATGGTCGTTAGTTTCCAGAATTGTAATGTGCAAGCCATGCAGTTGTTATCCGCCATTTGCAACTATCAGCCAGGGCCAGATCAATAAAAACGCCCGCCTCTATAAGAAGCCGATAACTGCCATCACCGAGGAGCGCATCATGAGCATTCGTCATTACACCCTTCCCTTTTCACTGATGGCTGCACTGCCCATGGCCGCCATGGCAGTGGAGGACAAGCCCGAGGGTTTTATAGAGGGCAGCCGCATCAACGTGCTGGCACGCAACTTCTACTTCAACCGCGATGACCGCAAAGGCCAGTCCAGCCCCACTGGCAATGGTTACTCCGAAGCCTGGGCCCAGGGCTTCATCGGCAAATTCGAATCCGGTTTTACCCAGGGCACCGTGGGTTTTGGCCTGGACGCATTCGCCATGTACGGCCTCACACTTGACTCGGGCAGCGGCCGCAGCGGCGGCAAAGGCTCGTTCGGCGTGCTGCCGGTGAACAGCGACAACCAGCCGGAAAACAGCTACAGCAAAATCGGCGGCGCGGCGAAACTG
Organism: Pseudomonas sp. Pse35; assembly: GCF_024519715.1. Taxonomy (NCBI): domain Bacteria; kingdom Pseudomonadati; phylum Pseudomonadota; class Gammaproteobacteria; order Pseudomonadales; family Pseudomonadaceae; genus Pseudomonas; species Pseudomonas sp. Pse35. Next base: position 82,664 of record NZ_JALJRP010000019.1, read on the forward strand.
CGCGTGCTGGACACCGTGATCAAGGCCGGCGACGTGTTCCCACTTACGCCGGTGGTGGCCTACGGCGACTCTCGCCTGTTGCCCGAGAGCTTTCGCGGCGTCACCCTGCAAAACACCAGTCTGGAAGGCTTGAGCCTGCAAGGCGGGCGCCTGAGCGGCATGAGCCAGCCCAGCGAAAGCGGCATGAACAAAGGCTTTGCCACCTTCTATGCAGGCAAGGTCGGCTCGCCCTGGATCGCCTACTTCGGCGGTGACTACCAGCTCAACAGCCATCTGGGCTTTAGCCTGTACAGCAGCCGCTTGAAGGACGCCTGGGATCAGTACTACTTCGGCAGCAATGCCAATTACGCATTGACCGACGACGTGTCATTGTTCGGCGACTTCAACTACTACAAGGCCGTGGACGAAGGCCAGAAACGGCTCGGCGAGTTCGACAACAACATCTGGAGCGCCAGGCTCGGGGTCAAGGTCGGTGCCCACAGCGTGGCCGTGTCGCACCAGCGTAACAACGGCGACGATGACTTCGACTACCTGCGCCAATCAGACTCGATCTTCCTCAATAACTCGATCCAGTACAGCGACTTCAACGCGCCCAAGGAGCGCTCATGGATGGTGCGCTACGACCTGGACATGCAAGCGTTCGGCATTCCCGGCCTGTCGTTCATGACCCGCTACGGCAAAGGCACCGGCGCCGACTATAGCAACGCCAATGCCGTGTATATGCGCCGCGATGCAGCGGGTAACCCCTTGACCGATCAACGCCGCTGGGAACGGGATATCGAGGCCAAATACGTGGTGCAAAGTGGGCGTTTGAAGGATTTGTCCCTGCGCTTGCGCCAGGCCACCGTGCGCTCCAGTGCGTTTGAATCAGACCTGGAAGAAGTTCGTCTGATTGCCGAATACCCATTGGTCGTGCTGTAGCCCTTACATTCGCTCGCGATTAACTAACATCTGTTCACAAATAGCCAGTTATCAAAATTGTAATATTGGCCTCAGCTTCTCGTTAAGTGGAACTTTCTATACTCGCTTCAACTTATTCACCCGAGCACATTCATCTCTGAAGCTTTTGTGTAGCTCCTTTGGAAAGAGATGAATTTTTAACGCCCCGCTTGGGGCGTTTTTTTTGCCGGCGACACATGCGACCGACGGTCGCAGTTGACCCTAAAGCTACTTTAGCCTTCAGACTTTTCCCACTTCCGAACCCGCCGCCATAGGGACATGGGCGCCTTCTCTCCCCTAATTCAAGAGGTAACCCCCATGCGTATTCTTGTGGTTGAAGACGAGCAGAAAACCGCCGACTACCTGCAACAGGGCCTGAACGAAAGTGGCTACGTGGTCGACTGCGCCGCCAATGGCGTCGACGGCCTGCACCTGGCCGGGCAACACGCCTATGAACTGGTGATTCTGGACGTGAACCTGCCGGGCAAGGATGGCTGGCAAGTACTGGAAGAATTGCGCCGCAACGGCACCCAGCGCGTGATGATGCTCACCGCCCGTGGCCGGCTGGCTGACAAGATCAAGGGCCTGGACATGGGCGCCGACGATTATCTGGTCAAGCCGTTCGAGTTTCCCGAACTGCTGGCCCGCGTGCGCACCCTGATGCGTCGCAGCGAACACATTCCACAGCCGGAAGTGTTCCGCGTCTCGGACCTGGAACTGGACCCGCGCCGCCACCGCGCTTATCGCGGCACCCGGCGCATCGACCTGACCACCAAGGAGTTCGCGCTGTTGCAAGTGCTCATGCGCCAGGCCGGCGAAGTGCTGACCCGCACACAGATTATTTCCTTGGTCTGGGACATGAATTTCGACTGCGACACCAACGTGGTCGAAGTCTCCATCAGCCGCCTGCGCGCCAAGGTGGATGACCAGAGCGAGGTCAAGCTGATCCACACTATTCGCGGCGTAGGCTACGTGCTGGAAGCGCGCCCATGAAGACCGGCAGCCTGTCGATGCGCCTGGGCCTGACGGTCAGCCTGATGGGCGCGGGCCTGGTGTTGCTGCTGGCGACCCTGGCCTACTTGGCCCTCACCCATGAGCTGGAAAAACTCGCGCGAAAAAACCTGGAAAGCAAGATGGAACAGATCCAGCACAGCCTGGCCCTGGGCCTGGACGCCCATGCCATCCGCGCCCGCCCGCACTCGCTGATGGACCTGGTGATCGGCCACGACAATTTCCACCTGACCATCGTCGGCACCGCGCCCGATAACAGCGTGCTGCTGAACGTCGGCAGCAAGCCCCAGGAACCACTGCTCACCGACTTCAAGCCACGGGAAACCCTGGGCTACCTCAATTGGGTCGACAGCTACGGCAACCAGGTACTCAGTGCCTCCAGCTTGATGCGCCTGGCCAACGGTGAACGTGTGCGGGTGCTGCTGTCCCTGGACCGCATGGACGACCAGGCATTGCTCAGTGCCTACCTGCGCGCCACGCTGATTGCGCTGCCGCTACTGCTGATACTGATTGGCATGGGCGCCTGGTGGCTGGTTCAACGGGGCCTGGCGCCGTTGAAGCAGTTCAGCCAGGTGGCGGCGAAAGTCACCACCCAGGACCTCACCCATCGCTTGTCTGTGGACAACCTGCCCCACGAACTGGGTGAACTCGCCCACGGCATCAACGTGATGCTCGACCGCCTGGATGCCGGTGTGCAGCAACTCTCGCAATTCTCCGATGACCTGGCCCACGAACTGCGCGCCCCCTTGACCAACCTGATGGGCAAGGCCCAGTTGACCCTGTCGCGCCAGCGCCCGCCGCAGGAATACAAGGCGGTGCTGGAATCCAACACCGAAGAACTCGAACGCCTGGCGCGAATTGTCAGCGACATGCTGTTTCTGGCGCAGGTCAGCCATCCGGCGGCGCGGGCCTCATTCACCGAGGTGTCCCTGGCGCAGGAAGCCCAGCGCGTGATGGAGTTGTTTGCCCTGAGCGCCGAAGATAAAGGCGTCACCCTGAACCTGCGCGGCGATGCCTGGGTGACCGGCGACCGCCTGATGATCCAGCGGGCGATTTCCAACTTGCTCTCCAATGCCATTCGCCACACACCCGAGGCCTCTACCGTGTTGCTGTTGGTGGAGACCTACGAGCAGAGCGTATCGCTGTCGGTGGGCAACGCGGGGCGAGGCATTGAAGCGCACCACCTGCCGCACCTGTTCGAACGTTTCTACCGCGCCGACAGCAGCCGTACCCGTGCCGAGGGCGGCACCGGGCTGGGGCTGGCCATCGTGAAATCGATCATGCATTTGCATCAGGGGCATGCTCATGTCACCAGCCAGCCTGGGCGTTTTACGCGGTTCAGCCTGGTGTTTCCTTCAAAGCCAGCCTAGGCCCAATGTAGGAGCGAGCTTGCTCGCGAAAACGTCAACGATAACGCGTGTTTCCTGAATAAACGCGGCGCCTGTGGGTTTTTCGCGAGCAAGCTCGCTCCTACAGAGGGTAAGCCCGCACATTGCGGCGTTTTCGCGGTTGTCAGGCAGCCTCTTCATCGCGGCGATGAGCCCATTGGTACAACGCCGGCAGCACCAGCAAGGTCAGCAAAGTCGAAGAAATAATCCCGCCAATCACCACCGTCGCCAATGGGCGCTGCACTTCGGCGCCGGTGCCGGTGGCGAGTGCCATGGGGATAAACCCGAGGGACGCCACCAGCGCGGTCATCAGTACCGGGCGCAAGCGGGTCAACGCGCCTTCGTGGATCGCCACCGATAACGAGCGGCCTTCCTCGCGCAGGTTTCGGATGAAGGCGATCATCACCAGGCCATTAAGCACCGCGACGCCCGACAAGGCGATAAAGCCCACACCCGCCGAAATCGACAGCGGAATATCACGCAGCCACAAGGCCATGATCCCGCCGGTGAGCGCGAAGGGGATGCCGGTAAACACCAGCAGGCCGTCCTTGAGGTTGTTGAACATCATGAACAGCAACCCGAACACCAACAGCAACGCTACCGGCACCACGATGCGCAAGCGTTCGGAAGCCTCCTTCAACTGTTCGAACTGGCCGCCCCAGGTGGTCCAGTAACCGGCAGGGACTTTCACCTGGGTAGTGATGGCGGCTTCGGCCTCCTCGACAAACGAGCCGATATCGCGCCCGCGCACGTTGGCGCTGACGATCACCAGGCGCTTGCCGTTCTCGCGGCTGATCTGGTTGGGGCCCAACACCAGGTCGAGGCTGGCAACCTGGGACAAGGCGATAAAGCCCAACTGCCCCGAGGTACTACTCGCCAGCGCCGGCACCGGGATCAACAGCCGTGACAAGCCGTCGATATCGGTGCGCAACGTGTCGGACAAGCGCACCACCATGTCAAAACGCCGATCACCCTCGTACAGCGTACCGGCCTGGCGCCCACCGACAGCGACGGCGATGGTGTCCTGCACATCACCCACATTCAGGCCGAAGCGAGCGGCCTTGTCGCGGTCGATATTGATGGTCAGCACCGGCAGGCCGGAGGTCTGTTCCACCTTCACTTCCGAGGCGCCGTTGAGCTTCTGCAAGGTCTCGGCGATTTCCCCGGCAGTCTGGTTGAGCACCGCCATATCATCGCCGAACACCTTCACCGCCACATCGCTGCGCACTCCGGAAATCAGCTCGTTGAAGCGCAACTGGATCGGCTGCGAGAGCTCATACACGCTGCCCGGCACAATCGCGCTGGCCCGTTGGATATCGGCGATGATTGCCTCGCGGGACTTCTTCGGGTTCGGCCATTGGTCCTTGGGTTTGAGCATCACGTAGCTGTCGGAAATATTCGGCGGCATCGGGTCGGAGGCGATTTCCGCCGTACCGGTGCGCGCAAACACCCGCTCGATTTCCGGCACTTGGGCCAGTAAGGTTTTTTCCAGTTGCTGCTGCATCTGCACTGATTGGGTCAGGCTGGTGCCAGGCACACGCAGCGCCTGTTGGGCAAAGTCACCTTCGCTGAGGCTGGGGATAAATTCACTGCCCATGCGGCTGGCGACCAACCCCGACACGACGATGGTCAGTGCGGCCAGGCCGAACACCAGGGGCCGACGCACAATCACCCAGTTGAGCACCGGGCCATACACCCGACGCGCACTGCGCATGACGAAGTTTTCTTCTTCCTTGACCTTGCCGGTGACGAACAACGCAATCGCCGCCGGTACGAAGGTCACCGACAGAATCATCGCGCCGAGCAAGGCAATCACCACGGTGAATGCCATGGGGTGGAACATCTTCCCGGCCACGCCCGTGAGAGCGAAGATCGGCAGGTACACCACCATGATGATCAACTGCCCGAAGATCAGCGCGCGTCGTGCCTCCTTGGCCGCGGCGAACACTTCGTGCAGGCGTTCACTGCGGGTCAGCAACCGGCCGTGGCGCTGCTGTGCGTGGGCCAGACGGCGGATGGCGTTCTCGACGATCACCACCGCACCGTCAACGATAATGCCGAAGTCCAGCGCGCCCAGGCTCATCAGGTTGGCGCTGACTTTGTTGGTGAACATGCCGGTGAAGGTGAACAGCATCGCCAGCGGAATCACCATCGCAGTGATCAGCGCTGCACGGATATTACCCAGGAACAGAAACAACACCGCCACCACCAGCAACGCACCTTCGAAGAGGTTTTTCTTCACCGTGGCGATGGCTTTTTCCACCAGGTTGGTGCGGTCGTAAACAGTGACCGCCACCACGCCTTCGGGCAGCGAGCGGTTGATCTCCTCAAGCTTTTTCGCCACCGCCTGGGACACGCTGCGGCTGTTCTCGCCGATCAACATGAACACCGTGCCCAGCACCACCTCACGGCCATTTTCGGTGGCGGCGCCGGTACGCAGCTCACGACCAATGTCGACCTGGGCCACATTGCGCACGCGGATCGGTGTGCCGTCCGAGGTGGTGATGACAATGTTGGCGATGTCGTCGATAGACGCCACCTGGCCCGGCGCGCGGATCAACAACTGTTCGCCGCTGCGCTCGATATAGCCGGCGCCGACGTTGGCGTTGTTGCGCTCCAGCGCCGTGACCAGATCGTTGAGGGTCAGGTTGTAAGCGGCCAGGCGCTTGGGGTCTGGCGCAATCTGATATTCCTTGGCGAAGCCGCCGATGGTATTGATCTCGGCCACGCCTGGCACGTTGCGCAGTTGCGGTTTGATGATCCAGTCCTGGATCACCCGCAGGTCGGTGGGGGTGTAAGGCGTACCGTCCTCTTTGCGCACACCGTCCTCGGCTTCGACGGTCCACAGGAAAATTTCCCCAAGGCCAGTGGAAATCGGCCCCATGGCGGTTTCGATGCCGTCAGGCAATTGCTCACGGGCCACTTGCAGGCGTTCGTTGACCAATTGGCGGGCGAAGAACAGGTCGGTGCCGTCCTTGAAAATCACCGTGACCTGGGACAAACCGGAACGCGACAGCGATCGCGTCTGCTGCAGGCCCGGTAGGCCGGCCATGGCGGTTTCGATGGGAAAGGTGACGCGCTGCTCGGTTTCCAGCGGCGAAAAACCGGCCGCCGCCGAGTTGATCTGCACCTGTACGTTGGTGATGTCAGGCACTGCGTCGATGGGCAGTTTCTGATAGCTGGCGATGCCGACACAGGCCATCAACAGCACCGCCAGCAACACGATGATGCGCTGCTCGATGGCGAATTGGATAAGGCGCTCAAACATGGGGAATCACTCGCAGGATCAATGGGCGTGTTCGGCCGAGCCTTTGCCCAGTTCGGACTTGAGGATGAAGCTGCCAGCCGTCGCCACCTGCGCGCCGGCCTCCAGGCCTTTGCGCACTTCGACGTAGCCGTTTTCACTGACGCCCAGTTCAAGATGGCGGGTGATAAAGCCGTCCTCGGTACGCACAAACACCGAGGGTTTGTCCTCGACGGTCTGGACAGCGGTTTGCGGCACGGTGACCTTGGCCTGGTAGGTGTCGGTGGCCACTTGCACGGCCACAAACAAGCCCGGGCGCCAGGCGTCGTCAGGGTTGGGGACCGTTACGCGCACGGTGGCGGTGCGCGTCTGCTCACCGAGCAAGTTGCCCACATAGGCCACGGTGCCCAGCACTTCGGTGCCCATTTCCGTCGAGCTGACTTTCACTGGTTTGCCCACGCGAACCTTGTTCAAGTCCTTGGGAAATACGCCGAAGGTGACCCACACCTGGGACAGATCCGAGAGGGTAAAGGCATTGCTGGTTTCACTGACCACCTCGCCCACCCCCAGGTGTTTTTCCACCACCACACCGGCGAAGGGCGCACGCAGTTCATAACGATTGCCGCCGGCCAGTACCGCGCTGCCGCTGAGCGCAGTCATTTTTTGCCGCGCATTGTTCAGGGCGATTTCGGCTTCTTGCAGAGTTTGCCGCGCCAGCAGGTAATCCTGTTCGGCAGAAATTTTGTCCTGCCACAACTGACGCTCGCGCTGGAAGGTGGTGCGCGCCAGTTCGACTCGGCGCTCGCTGGCGGCCAATTCGCTGCGCTGGTCGGAAATCTGCTGGCTGGCGATCACCGCCAACAGCTCACCCTTCTTCACCGACTGGCCCAGGTTGACCTTCACCGCCTCCACCACGCCTGCCGCACGGGGCACGATATGGGAGGTACGGTCTTCATCAAAACGCACTTCGCCCGGCAGCGTCAGCACGGTGCTGATGGCACGCGGTTGCGCCTGGGCCAACTGGATGCCGGCGGCTTGAATCTGCTGCTCGGTGAGTTCGAGCTTGCCTTCTTCTTCCTCGGCGTGGGCGAAGCCGGAAAGCATCAGGCCCAGGGCGACGGCGAGCGCCATGCCATGTTTTTTGTTCATCAGGAGACTCCAGGAAAAATCAAAAGCGGGCGAGGTCGCCGTAAATGCGTTCGATGCGTACCCAGGCCTCGGTGGCCTGGGCGGTGGCCGCAAGGTATTGGGTGCGGGCCGCGATCAAGGTGCGCTGGGCGTCGAGCACGTCGAGGAAGTTGAACTTGCCCATCTCGAAGCCACGGGTGGCGCTGTATACCGCACTTTGTGCGGCGGGCAGGATCTGCTGGTTGAACGCGCGCACTTCGGTATTTGCCGTTTGCCATAGGTCCAGGGCCTGGCGGGTTTCGGTGCGCAGGCGCAGCTCGGCGGCGTTGCGCAGGTCGCGGGCCTGGTCGGCGCGTCGGGTGGCCGCGAGAATGTTGCCCTGGTTGCGGTTGAACAGCGGGATCGGCATCGACACGCCCACCAGGTTCACCCGTTCGCGCACACTGGCGTCGTATTGGCTGCCGATCGACACGTCCAGGTCAGGAATGCGCTGGGCTTTTTCCAGGCCCACGCTGGCTTCGTTCTGCACAATGCTGAGTTCGGCCAGGCGCAATTCGGCAGTTTGCTCAAGACGTGCCAGCAATGGCGCGGCGGCGGGTAACGCCGGTACCGAGGTGCTTGGCGTGGCGACGGCCTGGAAGTCGGTGGCGGCGCTGCCGGTACTGGTGGCGAGGCGACGGTAGGCGTCAGTGAGGCCAATCTGTGCGCGGTTCAATTCCAGACGGATTTGCGACACCTGCACCTGGGCGCGAGTGGCTTCCACCGGCGACGACTTGCCAGCGGTGACGCGCCCATTGGCGACCACCAGGCCGCGCTCGGCAAGCGTCATGGAGCGTTGCGCCAGGTCAAGGCGTTCCTGGGCGCGCAGGGCGCCGTAGTAGCTGTCGATGACCTCGGCACGCAACTGGTTGCGACGCTGCTCCAGGGTCAGCGCGGCGGCATCCTGGGCGCGGGTGGCCACCTCGATGCGTGCACCGCGCTTGCCGCCCAGTTCAAGGGTCTGGCTGAGTTTGATGCTGGTGGTGCGGCTGTTGCGGCGGGTGTCTTCGGCGTCCCAGGAGGCCACCGGGTTGGGGATCAGGCCGGCCTGTTGCCGGCCGCCTTGGGCGATGTCGATTTCCCATTGTGCGGCCGCCAGGTCCGGGTTGTTGGCGAAGGCGGTTTGCAAGGCTGCATCGAGGGTGAGGGGTTGTGCCTGGGCGGCGTTTGCGGATATCCACACTACCAGTGCCGCCGCCCCCAACAGTGTTCTAACGAAAATTGCCATAACGAGAGTTCCACGCCCATGAAGTCGCTGAGGTTTCCCAGCGGGGGCAATGTAGCTTTCGGTACTTATCAGGGCCGTGGGCGAAAGATTACAAATCCGTTAGCCAGGCTCAGGCATGCACTTCGTCGTGATCGTCATGTTGAAAACCCTCGCCCTCGACCTGGATCGTGGCGTGGGAAATATCGAACTGTTCGTGCAGTAACTCCGTCACTCGACTGAGGATCTGTTGCTCAGTGCCCTGGGACGCATCCGCGACCAGATGCGTACTCAGCACGTTCTTGCCACTGGTGAGGGCCCAGATATGCAGGTCGTGCACGTCCCTGACCCCCGGCACGCTGCGGATGGCCTGCTCCACCTGCTCGATGTCCACACCCTCCGGCACACCTTGCAGCAGGATGTTCATGCTCGCCTTAAGCAACGTCCAGGTGCGCGGCAATACCCAAAAGCCGATGGCGGCCGCGACCACGGAGTCAACCCAACCCCAGCCAGTGAACATGATCACCAGCGCGGCAATGATCACGCCGACGGAGCCCAGCATGTCGCTCCAGACTTCCAGGTAGGCGCCCTTGACGTTAAGGCTCTCGCCACTGGCAGCGCTGAGCAGGCGCATGGAGATCAGGTTGACCACCAGCCCCAGCAGCGCAATCACCAGCATGCCGGTGGACTGGATTTCGGCGGGCGCCTGCAGCCGCTGGTAAGCCTCGTACAAGATGTAGAACGCCACGGCGAACAGCAGTAATGCATTCAAGGCGGCCGCCAGGATCTCGAACCGCGCATAACCGAAGGTGCGCTTGCGATCTGCCGGGCGCTTGGCGACTTGGATCGCCACCAGGGAAATCGCCAGGGCCAGGGCGTCGGTCATCATGTGCGCCGCGTCCGACAACAGCGCCAGGCTGCCGGTGATAAAAGCGCCGATGACTTCGGCCAGCATGAAGCTGCCGGTCAGCCCCAGGGCGATCCATAACTTGCGTTCGTGGCCGGCGCGTACTTGGGCGTGGCTGTGTCCTGCGCTCATGAAATGTCCTCGTGGGTTGGGATGGGGCGGATCATAGAGCTATAGGCCAGATCCACTGGCATGGTTTGCAAAATTGTCATCTGAGCGCCAGAGGGTCGTTAGCTTCGGGCGCACCAAAATCGTTCATGCACGCGTTGGGGAAGATGTATCAGGTATGCTTTTCGGGCCGAAACAAAAAGAAACATATTAGCCAACCTGCTCGATAAGGAGTCCCGTCTTGGAGTTATCGACTGCCGCGTGGATGGTTCACGACACCCGCCTCATGCTCTGCGTGCTGTTGGCGATCGCCAGCATCATTGTGCTAATCAGCGCGACCAAACTGCCGCCCTTCCTGTCGATTTTGATCGGCACCTTTATCGCCGGGGTCGGCGCTGGCCTGCCGCCGGAAGAAGTGGCAAAGGCGTTCAGTAAAGGCGCCGGGGCGATTCTCGGCGAAGCCGGGATCATCATTGCCCTGGGTGCGATGCTCGGCGCGCTGATGGCCGAATCCGGCGCGGCCGACCGTATTGCCACCACGTTGCTCGGGCTGGGCAAAGGCAAGTCATTGCCCTGGGTGATGGCGTTGGTCGCCATGGTGATCGGCCTGCCGCTGTTCTTCGAAGTGGGCCTGGTGATGATGGTGCCGATCATCTTTGTGATGGCCAAGCGTTCGAACCAGCCGTTGCTGAAGATCGCCATCCCTGCACTGGCGGGCATGACCACCTTGCATGCCTTGATGCCACCTCACCCTGGGCCGCTGATTGCCGTAGGCGCATTGCACGCCGACCTGGGCCTGACCATGTTGCTGGGCTTTTGCCTGGCGGTGCCGGCAGTGATCCTGGCCGGGCCGCTGTATGGCAACTGGCTGTCCAAGCGCCTGCACGTGGATGAGCCGGCCGATATCGGCGCCTTGTTCAGCGCACCGCCCAAGGCCCCGCGCCAGCCGAGCTTCGGTGTGTCGCTGCTGATCATTCTGTTGCCGGTAATCCTGATGCTCGGCAGCACCTTGGCTAAAGTCGCGTTGGCGCCGGAAAGCACCCTCGCCCTGGCCTTGAAGTTCCTCGGTGAACCGCTGGTCGCCCTCGGCCTGGCCGTAATCGCCGCGGTCGTCTGCCTGGGTTGGGCGGCGGGCATGCCACGCGCCGACGTCGGCAACACCCTGCGCAAAGCCCTGGCGCCCATCGCCGTACTACTGCTGACTATCGGCGCCGGCGGCGGCCTCAAGCAAACCCTGCTGGACGCCGGCGTCAGCCAGACCATCAGCAAAGTCGCCGAAGGCGCGCACATGCCCTACCTGCTGCTGGCCTGGCTGATCGCCGTGGCCCTGCGCCAGGCCACCGGCTCGGCCACCGTCGCCACCACCACGACCGCCGGCATCCTCGCGCCGATGATGGCCGGGTTGGCGGCGACGCAAAGCTCATTGGTCGCCCTGGCCATCGGCGCCGGCTCGGTGTTCTTCTGCCACGTCAACGACGCCGGGTTCTGGATGGTGCGTGAGTACTTTGGCTTGCAGTTGAAACAGACGATCTGGGTGTGGTCGGTGTTGCAGACGATTGTTTCGGTGGTTGGGTTGGTGGGCACTTTGTTGCTCTGGCACTTCCTGACCTGATCCTCAGGCGGCCAGGCTGTGGCGTTTGCCAAACAACGCCACACTCGCCACCCCCACCGCCCCCATCACCACGCAATACCCCACGCAGATCCACGGGCTGGTCGGCATCAGCGCGATCAATAACAACGGTGTAGTACTTGCCCAGAGTGCATAGGCAATGTTGTAGGTGAAGGAAATGCCCGACACCCGCACCTGCGCCGGAAACAGCCCGACCATCACCGACGGCACCGCGCCCACCACGCCGCAACTCAGGCCCGCCACGGCATACGCCGCACCGAGCCACACACCGCCGGCGATCAGGCTGGCGTACAGCAGCGCAATGCCTACCGGCAGCAACAGGCTGTAGACCAATACCGCGCGCCATGCGCCGATGCGGTCCACCAGCAGGCCGGCGAGCACGCAGCCAATATTCAGGAAGACGATGCCCAGGGCGCTGAGAGCGAAGGTGTGGCTGGGGCTCATGCCGAAGGTTTTCTGCATCATGGTCGGGGTGATGACCACCAGCACTACCACGGCAGACGTCAGCACGCAGGTAAGGATCATCGCCGGCAGCAGCACGGCGCGATGGTCGCGCAGCACGGTGCGCAAGGGCATTTCGGCGGCGGCCTGGCGACGCGCCTGCATCTCCAGGAACACCGGGGTTTCAATGAGCCAGCGGCGCAGCCATACGCCGATCACACCGAATACGCCGCCGAGCAGGAAGGGGAAGCGCCAGGCGTAGTCGAGGATTTCGGCAGGGGTGAAGACTTGCGCGAGCAAGGTGGCGGTCAGCGCCCCCAGCAGGTAACCGAAGGTCAGGCCGGCCTGCAAAAACCCCAAGGCATAGCCACGATGGTGACGCGGTGCGTGCTCGGCGACGAAAGTCCAGGCGCTGGGCACCTCGCCGCCCACCGCTGCGCCTTGCAGTACGCGCAACGCCAGCAGGATCAGCGGGGCGAAATAGCCGATTTGCGCGTAGGTCGGCATGACGCCGATCAGCAGGCAGGGCAAGGCCATCATCAGGATGCTCAAGCTGAATACGCGCTTGCGTCCCAGATGGTCGGCAAAGTGCGCCATCAGGATGCCGCCCAGTGGACGGGCGAGGTAGCCGGTCACGAAAATGCCGAAGCTTTGCAACAGGCGCAGCCACTCGGGCATTTCCGGCGGGAAGAACAGTTGGCTGAGGGTCAGCGCAAAGAACACGAAGATAATGAAGTCGTAGATTTCCAGGGCGCCGCCGAGGGCGGCCAGGCCCAGGGTTTTGTAGTCGGAGCGGGAAAAACGCTGCGCCCGTGGGGAAAAGGTGGCAGTCATGTGCAGGCTCGGCAGGCAAACAAAATGGCGTGCAGGTTATGAGCTGAGCCCATCGATGGCAATCGTGACGGATATATTTGTTTTACTCATTGATCGTTGAAGATAACAACATTCCCAAATCAATGGCCGTAGAGGAACATGCCGTAAAACTGCCAAACCCCATAATAACTACAAGAGGAAAGACTCGTGGCCGATGCTATCGAAGACAGCCGCTATGCCCGATTTGCCCTGCGTTGCTCCAACTTCGCCGAGCGCTGGTTTCCTGACTCCTGGGTGTTTGCCGCCCTCGCCGTGATCATCGTCGCCGTGGCGACCCTGGGCATGGGCGCCGCACCGGCCGAAGCGGCCAAGGCATTTGGCGATGGGTTCTGGAGCCTGATCCCGTTCACCATGCAGATGGCCTTTGTGGTGATCGGCGGTTACGTGGTCGCCAGCTCACCGCCGGCAGTGAAGTTGATCGACCGCCTGGCGCGCATTCCCAAGAATGGCCGTTCGGCTGTGGCCTGGGTGGCGTTGATTTCCATGGTGGCGTCGTTGCTTAACTGGGGCCTGTCCCTGGTGTTCGGCGGTTTGCTGGTGCGGGCATTGGCCCGGCGCACGGATTTGCGCATGGACTACCGTGCCGCTGGCGCTGCAGCGTACCTGGGCCTGGGGGCCGTATGGGCGCTGGGGCTGTCGTCGTCGGCCGCGCAGTTGCAGGCCAACCCGGCCAGCTTGCCGCCGTCGATTCTGTCGATCACCGGCATGATCCCGTTCACCGAGACTATTTTTTTGTGGCAATCCGGCGTGCTGTTGCTGGCGCTGATCGTAGTGTCGCTGATCATCGCCTACGCCACCGCGCCTGGCCCCAACAGCGCCCGGGATGCCAAGGCCTGCGGCATTGACCCGGCCTTCAACCTGCCCAAGCCGCAGGCGCCGACGCGCCCCGGTGAATGGCTGGAACACAGCCCGTTGCTGACGATTCTGCTGGCGTCGCTGGCGGCCGGCTGGCTGTTCCATGAGTTCTCGACCAAGCCGGCGATCAGCGCCATCTCGGGGCTCAATACCTATAACTTCCTGTTCATCATGGTGGGCGCGCTGCTGCACTGGCGCCCGCGCAGCTTCCTCGATGCCGTGGCCCGTGCGGTGCCGACCACCACCGGCGTGCTGATCCAGTTCCCGCTGTACGGCTCGATTGCCGCACTGATGACGGTGGTCAAGGGCGGCGACGGCCAGACTCTGGCGCACCATATCTCGACGTTCTTCACCTCCATCGCCTCCCACGACACCTACGCCCTGCTGATGGGCGTTTACTCAGCAGTGCTGGGCTTCTTCATCCCCTCAGGTGGCGGCAAGTGGATCATCGAAGCGCCGTATGTGATGCAAGTGGCCAATGATCTGCAATACCACCTGGGCTGGGCGGTGCAGATCTACAACGCCGCCGAGGCGCTGCCGAACTTGATCAACCCGTTTTATATGTTGCCGTTGCTGGGTGTGCTGGGGCTGAAGGCACGGGATTTGATCGGGTTTTCGTTCGTGCAGTTGCTGGTGCATACGCCGCTGGTGTTGTTTCTGCTGTGGGCGTTGGGAACGACGCTGAAGTATTTGCCGCCTGTGATGCCCTGAATAACGGGTGACCGCAACTGTTGGTAAACAGTTGCGGTCAAGGATTTACAGGAAGGCGTGCCAATAGATCAGGTAATGCACTCTGTACAAGGAATATGTGAATGGCGTGCCGCGAAGTCCGGATGCTGATCCATGATTTTCGTCGACACTTCACCAATGATGATCAGGCTCATGACCACAGCTTGTTGTGTTCGCCGGTCCTCCAAAAACTCTTCTTTGCTCAAGCCCTCTACAAAAGTGATCGCGTCAGTGGCAGCTTGCCAGATAATCCCCTAGCCGACTTTCCGTCATACTGGCCGGGCCTCCGCTAGCACTTTATCGCGAAACTTCAAAGGCAAGTCGCCAGGCGTAAGCAGGTCGACATTAACGCCGAGCAAGTCCTCAAGCTCGACCTGCAACCCACCGAGATCAAAGAGCGTTGTGCCCGGCGGCGCGTCTACCAGCAAATCAAGATCACTGCCTTCTTGGTCAGTCCCCATCAGTACCGACCCAAATACTCTGGGATTGGAAATACGGAAACGTCCGACCACTTCTCGTACAGCCGTTCGTTGCAGATCAAGTGCAGTTGAAGGTCTCACGACTCACC
Organism: Pseudomonas sp. Pse35; assembly: GCF_024519715.1. Lineage (NCBI taxonomy): Bacteria > Pseudomonadati > Pseudomonadota > Gammaproteobacteria > Pseudomonadales > Pseudomonadaceae > Pseudomonas > Pseudomonas sp. Pse35. Next base: position 97,728 of record NZ_JALJRP010000019.1, read on the forward strand.
TCAGTGATGTGCATTAGAAGGGCAGTCTAGCAGCGCTTGAGCCGTGTAGACACGCCCCGCCCATTACACGCGTGTCTTTGTTCCGTCACATTCCATTGCTACCGTCCTGCGAAATATCTTGCAACATCTCGCCAAGGATTCCTCGCAATGAGTGACGAGCACAACGACCACCCTGCGCACGACTGCGCCCCCAAAACGCCGGTAGACACCAGCCGTCGGCGCTTCCTCGGCGGTGCGGCGGTGTTGGGGGTGGGGGCGACCTTGAGTGCCTGCGGCAATACCAGCGAAGCACCGAGCCCACCCGTGGCGCGGCCGCTCACGCCCCAGGAACTGGACAAGGCGCTGCGCGAGCAGGTGAAAACCGTGGTGGTGATTTATGCCGAGAACCGCAGCTTCAACAACCTGTTCGCAGATTTCCCCGGGGTGGAGAAACCGCTGTCGGCGTTAACCGCCAAGGACTTCCAGCAGCGCGACCGCGATGGCAGCGTATTGCCTGCCCTGCCACCGAGCTGGGGCGGTGTGTTGCAGGTCGGCCCACAAACGGTGGACGGGGTGACTTACCCCAGCGAAGTGCAATTCCAGCAAAACCTGCCCAACGCGCCGTTCGCCCTCAAAGGCCCGCAGGGCGAAGACCTGCCATTGAGCCTGGTGACCCGCGACCTATGGCACGTGTTCTACCAGAACCAGATGCAGATCAACGGCGGCAAGAATGATGGTTTTGTCGCCTGGGGCGATTCCGGTGGGCTGGTGATGGGCCATTACGCCCAAAGCCGTTATGCCCTGCGCCTGTGGGACGTGGCCAAGGAGTTTGTGCTGTGCGATAACTTCTTCCAGGGCGCGTTTGGTGGCTCGTTCCTTAACCACCAGTACCTGATCAGCGCCACCGCGCCGTTTTATCCCAATGCCGCGCAGTCGGTGGCCAAGGCGCAGATCGCCACGCTGCAAAGCGATGACCCCAGCGACACGCGCCTAAAGCCCTTGGACACGTCACCGGCCAGCGCCATGACCGGCCCACCACAATTCGGCCCCAGCGCACTGACACCCGATGGTTACGGCGTAAACACCCTGGCCCCACCCTACTGGCCCACCTGGATCCGCGACCCGCAAAACCCGGATTACTCCAAGCCCGACCTGCCCAATGTGCTGGTGCCGCAAACCCACGAGCATATTGGCGACAAGCTGTCGAAGAAGAACATCGACTGGGCCTGGTACGCCGGTGCGTGGCAAGCCACCCTGGAGCAGTTCAAGGACTCCGGCGGCATCCCCAAGATTCCGAATTTCCAGTACCACCACCAGCCGTTCAATTACTTCAAGCAGCAAGGGCCGCAAAACCCGGCAGAACGTGCCAGGCGTCTGCGTGACGGCGGTTTGGGCGATGAGTCAAGCACCAACCGGTTCTTCGCCGACGCCCAGGCCGGCAAGCTGCCCGCCGTGAGCTTCTACAAACCCCAGGGCAACTTGAACATGCACGCCGGTTATGCCGACGTGGCCTCGGGCGACCGCCATATCGCCCGCGCCTTGAAGGTGCTGCAAGAAAGCCCGCAGTGGAAAAACATGGTGGTGGTGGTGACCGTGGATGAAAACGGCGGCTGGTGGGACCACGTGGCGCCGCCCCAGGGTGACCGCTGGGGCCCGGGCTCGCGGGTTCCGGCGCTGGTGGTGTCGCCGTTTGCCCGCAAAGGCACGGTGGACCATACGGTGTACGACACGGCATCGATCCTGCGTTTGATCACCCGGGTGTTCCAGTTGGAAACCCTGGACGGCCTCAAGCAGCGCGATGACGCGATGATCGCGCGCGGCCAGAAACCCATGGGCGATCTGAGCAATGCCTTGCAGTTCAGCCTGTAGGGGCTTATCCAATAACGACATGCCGGGCGATTTAACACGCGATTTTCCCGGTCAGCCGCTACTGTGTGCAGGTGGGCTTCCATCCCGCGCAGACGGGCTTCGCTGACAAGGAATCGACTATGTTTAAACCGACCAGGCTGTCCTTCACCCTCGCCGCACTACTGGCGAGTGCGGTCGTACAGGCCGACATCGAGGTGCCACTGGGCAGCACGCAGCGCGTCACCCAGTTGTTCGCGTACCCCAACAACTGCAATGTGATCTGCTTCCGGCCATGGTCACTGGAGCAGACCGCCGAACACTATTTGAACCAGAGCCTGCAACGTGACGGTTACAGCCGGGCCAAGGTCAGTGTGAAGACCCACGACGGTCAGGTCACGGCGACCTTCAGCGGCGTGCCCGACAGTTACGGCCAGCCACTGACCACGCTGCTCAATACCGCCGACCTGGCTTACCAAGGCGCCAGCCAGCTCAACAGCGATGGCAAATGGGCCTACAACTGGTACCTGTTCCTGCCGTTGGGCATGGCCCTGGAAAACCGCAAAAGCATCGAGCTGTTGCACTTCCCTCCGGATTACTCGCTGACCCAGGCCCAGGATTACCTGGAATCGGCCACCACCGACCGCTGGGCCACCTTGTTAAGCGAAAATGGCGTACCGGCCACGGAAACGCCGGCGTACCAGACCATCATCGATATCGCGCCCATCGCTGCGCCGTCCAATGCCGGCAAAGACCTGGAAACCGTCTACGGATATTTCACCGACTACCAGACCCGCATGGTCAAGGAACTGAGCCTGCGCCCTGGCGGCGCATTACCCATGGTGGCCTTCGGCGCGCCAGTGCGTAGCTGGATCAAGCAACAATACGGGCAAACCGTGGGCGTGCTGAGCCTGGCGCAGATCAGCCCGGAGCCTGGCAAAACCGTCGCGGTATTGGGCGCCAACCACCCAAGTTACATTTGGTATGCGGCCAGCCCCGACAGCTATGACGGTGATGAACAAAAGGCTGATGACGCCGGTTTGAAAGTGATGGGCCAGGACTTGAGCGCCGCCTGCTGGCAAGCAGGCATGGGCCAGAAACCCGCCAGCGATGCGAACGTATTGCTCAAGGCCTGCCTGAACACTTGGCAAGTCACGCGCAAGGAGCAGACGTGTGAATTGTTCTACACCTCGGTGCGCCACCTGACGCCCGAGCAGGCCAACGCCAAGTGCGCCACAGCGCCTATCAAAGCGCAGTTGAAACTGTTGAGAAATGCCGCTCCCACGCCCACCGTCATAGCCCCCGCGCTTTAAGGCGAAGAAACCGTTTCTACTGTCAACTTTGACAGTAGAAACCGGATCCCACTTCGGCGAATCTAGGGCCGCGCCCATTTGCTGCAAGACTGGCCGTCACACCCGCAGGTCCATGCAGCCCCGCTCAGGAGAGTGATGAAAACTCGAGCCATGGATAAGGCTGAAACGGCTGTGAATGACTGCCTCTATCCCTTCAAGACGCTGCTCGTGGAACAGGGTTACCCCTCGACCGAGCACTTTGAGGTCAAGCAAGAGGCTGAAGGGGTTGCGGCCAGGGTCACGGCGCGCGTGGCCTTTGAGAGTCGCACGCGCATTGCTAAGGTTTCCGGTTATGCCGTGAGCGAACGGCGCCCGTACACGCTGCAACTGTCACCCCGCATCCACTTGTACGATTGTTGGCTCTGCGGCCTGTTACAGCACTCCTGCAACCCGAACGTGTTTCTAGACACGACGTACCTGGAGCTATGGACGGTGCAACCCATCGGCGCCGGCAGCTTGCTGACGCTGGATTACGCCACCACCGAAGACACACTGGCCCGGCAGTTCGCTTGCCATTGCGGCGAGCTGAACTGCCGGGGCTGGATCACCGGCAGCAAGGAGCCGCTGAACGCCGAAGGCCAGGCCTTCATGGCCTGGTGGCGTGAGCACAAACGACCTTAGGCTTCGCCCAACGGACGCAGGCGGTATTGCGGCGGCAATTGCTCGAAGCCACTGATGGTGGTGTTCAAACTCTTCCAGCGACCGTCCTTGATGCCATAGATGCAGCCATGGATCGACAGGCTCTGCCCACGATGCCAGGCATTTTGCACAATGCTGGTGTGGCCGACGTTGGCCACCTGCTGGATCACGTTGAGCTCGCACATGCGGTCCACACGCTCTTCTTCGGTCGGCAACTGGGCCAGCACATCGCGGTTTTCGTAGTAAAGGTCGCGAATGGTGCGTAGCCAGCCGTCGATCAGGCCGAACTGGCGGTCCTGCATCGACGCACGCACGCCGCCACAGCCGTAGTGACCGGTGACGAGGATGTGTTTGACCTTGAGCACGTCCACCGCGTACTGGATCACCGACAGGCAGTTGAGGTCAGTGTGCAGCACCACGTTGGCCACGTTGCGATGCACAAACAGATCACCGGGCAACATGCCGACGATCTCGTTGGCCGGTACACGGGCATCGGAGCAGCCGATCCACAGGTATTCCGGGGTCTGCTGGCGGGCGAGCTTGGCGAAGAATTCGGGATCTTCCTGTTTGATCGCGTCCGCCCAGCGTTCGTTGTTATCAAGCAGGTCTTGTAGTTCGTTCATCAGGGAAGCCTCAGGAATGATGCGCAGGTTTGTGACTGACAAGCCCTCGTCCGGGTCACGCCAGGCGCTAATTAGCTTGAATTTTTTGGCTGCCATGCCTGTCCACACACTATAAGCCCCACAGTATGAGGATTGGCCATGACTGAATCACGACGTCCCTACGGCGCAACGCAGCCGGAACCGATCGATGACAACGAAGACCGCATGGGTGAGATGCGCGAGCTGGATTTTGACGAGCAGGACCAGACTGCGGAAATCGGCGACGAGCTGCCCCGCCGTGAGCGCGACCATCTGATGCCCGACGAACGGGTGCGCGAAGCCGGGCTGACCGGCGCATCGACGGATGATCATGAATCCACCGACGACGATATGAGCCCGGAGACGCTGATCCGTGAGGACGGCGCGCGGGATGCGCAGGAGGAAGGCGAAGACAATGCCGCCGACTATGACTTGAGCGTCGTGGGAGAGAATGACATTGGTGGCGGGAATGGGTTGGATGAGGCGGAACTGGCTGATCTGGACCCGCTGAACCGCAAGCGCTGATCGATCATCACCCTATGTAGGTGTAGGAGCGAGCTTGCTCGCGAAAAACCCACCGGCGCCGCGGTCATCCAGGAAGCACGCGTTATCGTTGACGTTTTTCGCGAGCAAGCTCGCTCCTACAGCTCACGGTTGTTCAGTCGACGAGGGTGCAGGCCATCACGACTGCATCTTCGCGGCCACCCACCGCCGGGTAGTAATCCCGGCGACGGCCGATCTCGTTGAAGCCATAACGCTCATACAGGCGAAACGCGCCGGTATTGCTGTCGCGCACTTCCAGGAAGCACTCCCGGGCATTGGCCGCATAGGCACGGGACATCAGGTGCTCCAGCAAAGCAAGGCCCAAACCACGGCCCTGGTTTTCCGGCTTCACAGTAATGTTCAGCAAGTGCGCTTCATCGAGAATGATCTGCACCACCCCGTGCCCCACTTGCTGCTCGCCTTCGAACATCAGCCAGATCTGGTACTTGCCCAGCCCGTCGAGAAAAATCCCGCGGGTCCAGGGGTGGCTGAACGCCGCGTATTCGATTTTCAGCACGGCCTCGAGGTCGGCCTCGGTCATCGGGCGAAAGGATAAAGCCTCACTCATCAGTTGTTTTCCAGCGCGCCATCAGCCGGCGCATGGCTTGCCAGACATCAGCCTTACGCTGTGGCTCTTCCATTAATAATTCCAGGCCCGGCAGGGCCCACACCGAACCCAGGCCTTCAACCTGCAGCTCGCGGTACCAGGCCTCGGCGTTTGCTTCACCGGCAAACCGCACAGCGGGCAGGCCGATCAGCCACAGGCACACGCAAGGCTCGTCTTCCAGGCGTGCCGAGACAAACCCCTGGACGAAATCTCGTGCGGCCTCGGGGCCCTGGTCCATGGTGCCGCGCACCAGCAGCGGCCAGCGCACCGGCTCACCGACGATTTGCGGGCTGTCGGGCAGGCCGGCGGCGCGCAGCATGTCCTTGAGCAAAAGGTAGGCCGGGTCGCGGGACTGGAAACGTTCGCCGGTCGGCAGTTCCACCAGCAACAGGCAACGCCCGGCCCGCAGCAATTGCAGGGCAAAGCGTGGCGGCGGCACGACCGGCGCCTTGGCCACCGGCGCAGCCTCCTCCAGCACCTTGGCAGCTTTGGTCACCGGCGCAGGGCGCGGCACTTCGATCTTGGCCCGTTCGACCACCGGGCGCGTCTCAGGGGTGGGCTTGACCACCGCCACGGGCAGGGCCGCTTCTTCCCCCGACGACTCGAAAGCCTCATAAGGCTCAAGCGCCTGCAACAACTCGGGCCGCGACGGCGCGGCAAACGGCAGTTCGGTGCGGGGCAGCCAGTTGACCACCTGCATGGCGGTCAAGTAAGCGCGACGTCGGGACTCGATAAGCACAGCTCGGCCACTTGTGGATAAGTAAAGAGCGGGGATTCTACCGCTGTTCGGCAACAATCGCCCACTGCGCACTGACCGGCTGTGGATAAATCCCGCGCCTGATGCAGTACAATCGCGACTTTTAATCGCCAACCAGCCGGCCATTCCCATGATCGAACCCAAGCGCGTCCTGCGCGCCCTCGCCGAACACTGGGCCTTACTTGAGCCTCTGTGCGAACACTTCGACCAAGGCACCCTGAGCCTGGCCGAGCTGCGCGCACAGTTGGCCGCCCAACAACTGGACAGCACGCCCCAGGACATCACCAGCCTACTGGACGTGTGGATTCGCCTGGATATCCTGGTACCTGTCGCCAAGAGCCCGAACCGTTTCGAGCTCAACGCGCAGATCCACGACTTCCTCGCCTATCTTCGCAAGGAGCACCGGCTTGGCCTGTGCCTGGAAATCGAAGCCTACCTGCGCCACCTGGAGCGTCTGGCCGGTTACATCCAGGACGCCTTCGACATCCGTGACGGCCACGACCTGGCCCGGCAACTGCGCCTGCTGGATATGCGCGTGCGCGATGTGCTCAAAAAACTCGCCAACGACGAACAGGCCCTCGCCGCCGTGGCCGACCGCGCCAAGACCAGCGACCGCCAGATCCCGTTGCGCCAGCGTTACGCCGAGGTATTGGCGACCTGGGACGAATACGTCGAGCCGATGATCCAACTGGTGAACGCCGACGGCGCCTTCGAGCAAGGCGTACGCAAGGTGGAAAACGTGCTGCTGCGCATGCTCACCGAGCAACAGCGTCTTGGCCACCTGGTAGATGACGACATGCTGCTGCGCACCCATGCGCGCATCCTCGAGATGCAAACCAGCGCCCAGCTGACCTTGCGCCATGCGCGGGAGTTGCTGCTGCCGCTGCGTGAAGAAGCACGCCGGCATAACGCCGTGACTCGCGGTGCGGCGCTGGCCCTGTCGGCGATTCGCCGCAAAGGCCTGGACGCGGTGCCGCAAGCGGCGATGCCGATGTTCACCCGGCCGCAAAGCACCTTTTTGGGCAGTGCGAGCCAGGTCGAGGCCTATGTGTATGCCCTGGCCAATTTCGAACCCAAGCCGGCGCGTTTCCCCAAGGCGCACAAGTCCCACAAAGGCGAAGCCCAGCGCGCACCGCGTACGGTCAAGGAAATGCTCGAACGCTGCGAAGACGCGCTGCCGATGCCCGACCTGATGACCTGGCTGCTGGAGCAGGAACCGGACGGCGCCACCGATGAATTGCTGTACTGGTTCTCGCGCCTGTCCCGGGAAAAACGCTTCAAGCGCGAGCGCCTGGAACGTCGCGATTACCACACCCACGAGCACCAGGTCAGCCTGCGCTCCTTCGCCCTGCTCCCGGCCGGCGTCGATGCCACCGAGAATTCTGCGAGCACGCCTTATGCATCTTGATCTATCCGAACTGTCCCAGCTGGCGCCGATCTTTCGCGAGCTGTTCAAGGGTTACCACGTCAGCCGTCGCGACCCGGAGCTGTACGCGCAATTGTCGAACTTCCAGGACCAGTACCGCACGCTGTTCAAGGCCCTGGGCTTTGAGCTGGTGTGCGATACCCGCGGCTTCTATTACTTCGTGCCGGACACTGCCGTGGCTGCCGCGCAGGTGAACAAAACCGCCCAGCGCCTGGCCCTGTTCACCTTCATCATCGTCGAACACCTGGCCGACCAGGGTCGCGACCCGATTGCTGTGCTCGACGGCGGCAGCCTGGGCCGCGATGAATTGCCTTCGTTGCTGGAGAAATACCGTGACCTGTTTATCCAGGCCGAGGTACAGACCCAGGAAGAGCTCGAAGAAAAAATCATGCGCCGCATGACCCAACTGGGTTTTGCCAGCGAAGACAACGGTATCTACCGCTTCCTGCCGCCGATGCACCGCTTCCTGGATGTGTGCCTGTCGGTGCAGCAGGACCGCGACCTTGCCGCCAGCGTACACAGCGTACTGCCGCTGCCGGCACCGGTGATATTCGACGAAGACAGCGACGAGAAACTGCTGAAGACCGATGACCCGCTGGATCTGAGCGCCTTCACCGAAGAAAGCGAAGAAGATGCCCTGGCCCGTGCCATTGCCGAAGAACAGGAGACCGACGCATGAGTAAGGAACGCTACGGCATCCGCCGCTTCGCCCTATTGAACACCGCCGGTTACAGCCTGGGCTTGTTCCCGCTGGAAGAACCGCTGTCGGTGTACGGCGCCAACAACCTGGGTAAATCCGCCTCGATCAACGCCTTGCAATTCCCGATCCTGGCACGCATGTCGGACATGAGCTTCGGCAAGTACACCCTGGAACAATCGCGGCGTTTCTACTTTGCCACCGACACCAGCTACATCCTGGTAGAAGTCTCTCTGCCCCACGGCCCGCACGTTATCGGCGTGGTCGGCCGCGGCCCGGGCGGCGGCTTTGGTCACCAGTTCTTTGCCTACGCCGGCAAGCTGGACCTTACCCACTACCAGAAAAACGACACCTGCCTGCGTCAGAAAGAGCTGTTCACCAACCTTGAGCGCGAGGGCCTGAAAGCCTACGAGCTCAAGCCCGATGAACTGCGGCGCTTGCTGGTGGGCGGGCATACGTCGGTCCCGCTGGACCTGACGCTGATTCCGCTGCGCTCCACCAGCGAGCAGAGCCTGAAGACGTTCCGCGCGCTGTTTATCAACCTGCTGCACATGCGCGAAATCACCGCGGCCAAGCTCAAGCAACTGTTCCTTGATGCCTTCGAACACAGCCTGCGTTCGGGCAGTGTCGACTACATCGCGGCCTGTGAAGAAGCCTTCCGTGATGTGCGACGCATGGAGCAGGACTACAACTCGCTGGTGGCTGCCGGCCCCTTGGTTGAAGCCCTGGCCAATGGCGTGAAACAGCGCGACGCCCTGCGCGGCAAACTGCATCGCCTGTCGCCGCTGCTGGATTCGTTGCTGGGCACCTGGTCGGACTACGCCAGTGCGCGCAAGGAAGAGCTGACCATCCAGGCCGAACACTACCGCAACGAGCAGGACGCGCTGCAAAACGACCAGCGCGGCGGCACACAGGAGCTGATGCGCCTGGAGCGGGAAATCAGTGGCATCCAGCGTTGGTTGGGCGAGTTGTCCGTGCTCAAGCACCGCTTTGCCCTGGTGGATGACGTCAAGATGCTGGAGCAGCAATTGCTCGCCGCCAAGGATGCCCACGATGAACTGGCGGGCGCCTTGGCGCAGTCGCGGCAGTTCAGCGCCGAGGACTTGGAAGAACGCCTGCGCGACCTGGAAAAGCGCTTGAAGTCGGTCAAGCAGCAACTCGATCACGCGGACAACAACAGCTACGCCAAGCTGCGCGAAGAATTTTCGCAGCAGGATGTCGAGCGCCTGATGCGCCTGTTCAACAGCTCGCTGTTCAGCTTGCCGCTGGGCGAACATGGCATCACGCTGGACGAGGACGGCCAGTGGGTCAAATCCCTGGAGCAGATTCTCGATGGCTTCAAGGGCGAGCGCTTTGAGGTGCCGGGGCTGTCCATCGACATCTCGCACATCGAGCCGCCGGCACTGCAAGCCCTGGCGGATCGCGCCGCGTTGCGTGACCAGAAAGAGCGCCTGGAAAAAGAGCTCAAGCAACTGAAAACCCAGCAGGCCGTGGCGTCCGACCGCGCCGCAAGCAAGACCCAGACCGAAGCGCTGTACCAGCAGGTACTGGATGCCCAAAAGGCCCTGGAAGACTTCCGCCGCACCCAGACCCTGAGCGCCGAAGAAGGCGAGAAGCTGGAAAACCTGGCGCAGATGGAAGCGGCCCAGGACGAGTTGAAGCGTTCCAGCGATGCCTTTACCGAGCGCGTCCAGCAACTGTCGGCCAAGCTGCAACTGGTCGGCCGTCAGATCGGCGATATGGAAGCCAAGCAACGCACGCTGGATGACGCGTTGCGCCGTCGTCAGCTGTTGCCGGCGGACCTGCCGTTCGGCACGCCGTTCATGGACCCGGTCGACGACTCCATGGACAACCTGCTGCCGCTGCTCAATGACTATCAGGACAGCTGGCAGGGTTTGCTGCGCGCCGATGGCCAGATCGAAGCGCTGTACGCCCAGGTACGTCTCAAGGGCGTGGCCAAGTTCGACAGCGAGGATGACATGGAGCGTCGCCTGCAGCTGCTGATCAACGCTTACGCGCATCGCACCGATGAGGCGTTGACACTGGGCAAGGCACGCCGTGCCGCGGTGACCGATATCGCGCGTACCCTGCGCAATATCCGTAGCGACTACGACAGCCTTGAACACCAGTTGGCGTTGTTCAACCGCGAGATCAACAAACGCCAGGTGTCCAACCTGCAGAGCTTTCGCATTGTGCTGGCGCCGAACAAGGAAGCCCTCAAGCATATCGACCAGATCATCCACAGTGCCGGTCAGTATGAAGAAGGCGAGACCCTCTCGGTGTTCGACCTCAGCCAGAGCGCCGAACAGGACAACAAGAACGAAGAAGCCAAGGAATACCTGGCTCGCCTGGTAGCCGCCAACCATAACCAGTTGGGCCTCAAGGACTTGTTCGAATTGGCGTTCGAGATCACCAAGGTCAACGGCCAGCCGGTGATCCATACCGACATCGACGGCGCTGCGTCCAATGGCACCACCATGACCATCAAGGCGCTGACCAACATGTACCTGTTGCTGCACTTGATGGACCGCGACCAGGCCGGCCGTGTGCGCTTGCCGTACTACCTCGATGAGGCGGCGGACATCGATGAGAAGAACCAGGCCGCCTTGCTGGAAACCAGCTTGCAGCTGGGCTTCGTGCCGATCCTGGCGAGTGTAAAGCCGCAGGTCTCTGCCCAGGTGGCTATCGACCTGGAAGGCGGCAGCGGGCCGAACGGGATCTACATTGATGAGGCGGACTGGAAGTACATCCGTCGCCATGATGTGGTGAAGGCGACGATGAATGTGCAGGCGGACGAGCCGGAGCTGGATGAAGTCTGACGGGCTGTACTGAAAGGCAAAAAGGCCGCGATCTTTTGGGATCGCGGCCTTTTTTTCGGCTTGGGATTTGCGGTGTGTTTGTGGGCCTCATCGCGGGCAAGCCCGGCTCCCACAGTTGGAATGCATACTTGCTGAAAATGCATATCCCTGTGGGAGCCGGGCTTGCCCGCGATAGCCGCGCCTCGGTTTATTTACCGAGTGGAATCTTAGGCGCCCAGGTCAGCCATTCATCCTCAAACTTGTCGAACAACGGGAACGTCTGCTGCGGCCGTGCCGGGTTACCCATGCGCTCGCCATCCGGGGTGGCAAAGGCGATGCCGCCGGCCACCAGCGTTTCAAGGGACTCGGTACGCACGGTCGCGCCCTTGAACAAGCCGAAGTCGAGGCCAAAGCCGCTGGTGTTCCAGAAGCGGCTGCCACTGCGTACCAGAGGTGCGTACTTGGGCTCGATCAGGATGTGCACCAACACACGGTCGGCGGTCTGGCCCAGCTCATAGCCGGTGACTTTGCCGACCGTCACTTCACGGTAGGTGACCGGCACCCCTTCCTTCAACGAACCACGGCGGGCGGCGCTGAGTGTGAGGCTCAGGCCAGCTTCCTGATGCACGGTTTCAGGCGGCTGGGTCAGGGCGACAAAGCTCTTCTGCGGGCCGGCGTTTTTCGCGGCCGGTTGCACCTCGATGTATTGGCCAGTGACCAGGGTCTCCAGGTTAGCCGTCTTCATCAGCCCCAGTTCCGGCTTGACCACCCAGAACTGGCTGCCCGTACGCGCAATGCGGTCCGCAACCTGAGTGATACGCGCCTTGAGCAGCACCGACTGCATGTCGGCACTGAGGTCGACACTTTCGATCTTGCCCACATCCAGCCCCTTGAAGCGCACCGGTGTGCCGGCGCTCAGGCCGTCGGCGCGGTCGACTTTGATGGTCACCAGAGTGCCGTGCTGGTTGGCGGCATCACGGTCGGCATACAGGCGAAAGCGCGGGATGCGATGTTTCAATGGCACGTTCGGTTCCGGCGTTTCGAAGGCGATACCGCCCGCCATCAGGCTGGCCAGGGATTCGCTTTTGACCTGGATACCGCCGGTGAGCCCGCCCGTAAGGGTGACGCCGCTGGCATTCCAGAAGCGCGTCGAGCCGTTGACCAGGCTTTCGTATTCCTTCTCGATATGAACGCCGATCACTAGTTGTTTTTTCTTGCGTGAAAACTGGTAACTCTGCACCGAACCGACTTTGACCTGTTTGTACAGAATCGGGCTGCCGACATCCAACGAGCCCAGGCTGTCGGTGAGCAACACCATGTGCAGGCCCGGGGAACGCAGGTCCAAAGGTGGCGCCTTGGCGCGGGCTACGTATTCGCGTTGTGGCGGGGTGCCTTTGTCGCCTGGGCGAATCGCGATGTAGTTGCCCTTGACCAAGGCCTCCAGGCCGGTGATGCCCGCCAGGGAGATGGACGGTTTGACCACCCAGAATTGCGTGTCTTCGACCAGGTAGTCTTCAGCCAATGGATCGAGGGTCAGCTCGGCACTGGCGCTGGACAGGTCCGGGTCGATCTTCAGGGTTTTCAGGCTGCCGACCTGGATGCCTTTGTACATGACCGGCGTACGCCCGGCCTGCAGGCCTTCAAAGTCGGTGAGTTTGACCTTGACCTTGATGCCCGCTGCGGCGGCGTCGAAATCTTCGTATAGGCGGAAAGGCAGACTCGGGTCGGTGGGCGGGCTGTCTTTGCGGTTTTCAGGAGTGGCGAAGGCGATACCTCCGGCGACAATGCTGGAGAGGGATTCGCTGCGCACTTTCAAGCCGGAAAGGTTGGCGTCGATACTGATGCCGCTGGCATTCCAGAAACGCGTGTGTTTGCGCACCAGGTTGGCATAGGTCGGCTCGATATAGACCTTGACCTCGACGGTGCTCTGGTCTTCAGACAGCAGATAGCTTTTGACCTGACCGACCTGAATCTGCTTGTAGAACACCGGACTGCCACGGTTCAACGAGCCCAGGCGATCGGCCTTGAGGGTCAGGTGCAAGCCGGGCTTGGCGTCGGATAACGGCGGCTCTTCGGAGAGCGCCTTGAACTTGCGCGTGGGCTCGCCATCACCGGGGCTGGCGGCGATGTAGTTACCTGAAACCAGGGTTTCCAGGCCGGTGATACCGGCAAGGCTGACGCTGGGCTTGACCAACCAGAAGCGGGTGTTGGTCTTGAGGTACTGCTCCACGTCCTTGTTCATCTCGATGGTGGCGATCACCCCGCGATTGCTGCCTTCGTCATCCAGGGCCAGGGTTTTGACCTTGCCCACGGTCATGCCTTTGTAGACCACTTCGGTCTTGTTGACCTGAATACCTTCGCCGCTTTCAAAGCGAACTTGAATCTCGATACCTTGCTGGGAATAGGCACGCCACCCCAGCCAGCCACCGATGATCAGGGCAATCAGGGGCAGCACCCAAATGGCCGACCAGTTAGAGGCTGGGCGGGTTTTAGCTTTAGGCAAATCACTCATGGTCGTCGTCCGACTCCGTGTTATCCCAAATCAGTCGGGGATCGAAAGTTACTGCGGCAAACATCGTCAAGATCACCACACTGGCGAACGCCGCAGCGCCGAGGTTGGCCTCGATACTGGCTAGCCGCCCAAAGTTAACGAGCGCCACCAGGATGGCGATCACGAAGATATCCAGCATGGACCAACGCCCAATGAACTCGATAAAGCGATACATCACAATGCGTTGTTGCGCGGACAGCGGTTGGTGACGCTGCACCGAGAACAGCAGCAGGCCAATGCCGACCAACTTGAAGGTCGGTACCAGGATACTGGCGATGAACACCACGGCAGCGATAGGAAACATCCCGTGCTGCACCAGCTGGATGACACCCGACATGATGGTGCTGGGGTCGCCTTGGCCGAGGGAGCTGACCGTCATGATGGGTAACAGGTTAGCGGGGATATACAGGATCGCCGCGGTGATCAACAGCGCCCAGGTACGTGTAAGGCTATTGGGGCGACGGGCATGGATCAACGCGCCACAACGGGTGCAGAGTTGCTCCTCGCTATCCGCTTCCTGCTTGTTCAACTCATGGCATTCTGTACAAATCAGAATACCTGCATCAATCGCCCGCATGGTCATCCTCTCCTGACAGCGCTTGCCAGATCTGATGGGGCGACATCACCACCTCAAGCAGAACTTGAACCATTAATAGACTCACGAAGCAGACCAGACCCAGGCCAATTGTGATGGAGGCCATGTCGGCGAGCTTTACGATCGCCACCAGCACACCCATCAAGTAGACCTCCAACATCCCCCAGTCCTTCATGTGGTGGTAGATGCGATATAGCAGCAGCCCGTAATTGCGCCCTATGTTCCAGCGAATACTGAGCAGCACTGCCAACTGGCACAGAAGCTTGAGCAAGGGGATGCCCATGCTGCACAGGAACACCACGGCGGCAACGCCTTGCATGCCCGTATCGAACAGGCCAACGACGCCGCTCCACACGGTGTCCTCCGAAGACTGCCCGAGTAGATTGAGCTGCATGATGGGCAAAAAGTTCGCGGGGACGTACAGCAGCAGGGCTGCCAGTACCAAGGCGAGACTGCGCTCGACCACATTGTGACGGTGAGCGTATAGCTCGTAGCCGCAGCGTGGGCATTGGGCTTTTTCGCCGAGGGCGAGCGTTGGTTTGCGCATCAGCAAGTCGCACTCATGGCATGCCACCAGATCGTCTAGCGGTAAATCCGATACCTCGTGGGCATCAACCGGATCGGGCATAGATAGGGCTCTGACTCTAAAAATGATTAGGTGGCTATTCTAGTGGTGTCGCTCAGAAATAACTGTGCAAATTTGTCGGGGCAGTCAGGTCGGAGGTTGGGGCGCACAGGTGTACGGGGACAAGGTGGACACTTTTCGAGCGCCCAAAACAAAACCCCAACTGCTTTCGCAATTGGGGTTTCGGAATTTAATCTTGACGATGACCTACTCTCACATGGGGAAACCCCACACTACCAT
>NZ_JALJRP010000001.1:0-25996 GCF_024519715.1 Pseudomonas sp. Pse35
GCACTCCAGCGGGAGCAAGCTCCCTCGCCACAGTCAAACTGTCTAGGTTGGCACCTGCTCACGCCGCATCCACCGCTCGAACGCCATGGCATTGAGCGGGCGGCTGATCAGGTAGCCCTGGGCCGTGTCGCAGTTCCAGCGTTTGAGCAAGGTGAGGCTGTGTTCGAACTCCACGCCCTCGGCGACCACCTTGAGCCCCAGGCTATGACTCATCTCGATGGTGGAGCGCACGATCACCCCGTCGCCGCTGGTGCTGTCGAGGTTGCGCACAAAGGACTGGTCGATCTTCAGCTCTTGCACCGGCAGGCGCTGCAACTGTGCGAGGGAGGAGTAACCGGTGCCGAAATCATCCACCGACAGGCTGATCCCGCAATTGCGCAGCTGCTCCAGCACGCTGAGGGCCTGCTGCGGGTTGTGCATAATGGCGCTCTCGGTAATCTCGAAAATCAAATGCTCGGCGCCCACATGGTATTGGGCCAATAGCGCGGTGACGCGAATGGCCAAGTCATCATCCGCCAAGTCGTTCACGGAGATATTCACCGACAGCTGGATAACCAGCCCACGCTGCGCCCATTCGGCAATCTGGCGGATGGCTTCCTCGATCACCCACAGGGTCAGGGCACCCATGCTGCCAGTGCGTTCGGCCAACGGAATGAACTCCCCCGGAGACACTTGCCCCAGCGTCGCGTGTTGCCAGCGCAGCAAGGCTTCGGCCTGGCCCACGTGCCCGTGCCGCAGGTCGAGCTTGGGTTGGTAGCACAGGAACAACTCGCCTTCGATCACGGCGCGGCGCAAGTCGCGAATCAGGGTGATCTGGCGTTGGTGGGCGAGGTCGCGGTCCGGTTGGTAGATCTGCAAATGCCCCGGCAGGTTGGCCGCGTCGTGCCGGGCGATGGCCGCGCGGTTGATCAACTCTTCCACCTGCTGCCCATCAGCAGGGTACGCGGCGATGCCGATACTCACCTCATGGCGCACTTCGTCATTGCCGATGCGCAGGGGTTCGGTCAACGCCCCATGCAACTGGTCGGCGCGGGCCACGGCAGAGTCGATCTCGGTGTTTTCCAGCAACAACAGAAACTCACTGCCGGCGATGCGCGCGGCGGTGTCGCTGGCCAACAGGCTGCTGGACAAGCAGCGGCTGGCCTCGCACAACATGTGCTCGACACCTTCGGGGCCGAACCCTTCGTTGATGACTCGGTAGTTTTCAATCCCCACGTACAGCAACACCACCGACCGCCGTGCGCTGATCGCACTGCCCAGGCGCTCCATGGCCAAGGCACGGTTGGGCAATCCGGTGAGCGGGTCATGCAAGGCATTGTGGGCCAGTTGCCGTTCGCGCAGGGCGATGCCGCTTTGCATGGCATTGAACGCCCGCGCCAGCAGGCCGAACTCGTCGTGGCTGCGCACCCGCACCGGGGTGCGGTAGTCACCGGCCCCGATCCGTTCAGCGGCTTGCACCAGCGCATTGAGCGGGCGTGACACTCGCCGCGCCAGGAATAAGGCCACCGCCAGCGAGACCAGCAGCACCGCCAGGGCAATCCCCATGAACTGCCGGTCCAGCGGCGCGAAGGATTCCAGCGCATGGTCCAGCGGGCTTTGCAGCAACACGCGCACTTCATCGCCTTCGCCGCTGTTGGCCAAGGGCAACACTTGGCTGAGCACACGCTGGCCATGGAACAGCTGGATCTTCGCCTCAGGATCGACCTGCGTGCCATGCAAGAGGCTGATAATGCTTGGGCGCCAATTGCCAGGGTGGGTGGTGAACAGCTGACCGAGATGGCCGTCCTGCACACTGAGGAACGACACCTCCAGGTTGCTCATGGAGCGCAGTTCATGGGCGAATTGCGTGTCCATGGGAAAGCCCATGACCACGCGTGCGATCGGCACAGGCCCGAGCACATCTTTTTGCACCAGCAAATAGGGGCGCCCGGCCATGGCGACGATCAACATTTGCTGGCCGCTGCGCCGCGCCTTGCGCAAGGCATCGGCATACGGGAACAACTGGCCCCGCGTCTGCACCAGCAGGGTACTGACCATGACCCTGTCATCCAGGCCCAGCACCACCACTTCGCTGGAACTGACCCCGGTGCCATGGGTGCCCAGGGCCTCCAGGATCGGCACCGTCCGGCCGCCGGCCACCGCCTGCTTGAACGGCCCATCGGCGGTCAGCCAGTCCAACCCGTACTGCAAGCGCCGCCCGCGCAGGTCCAGCAGGCGCTCGAACACCTGCCGCCCGGTGTTCAACTGTACGTCGGCCTGATTCTCCACCGCACGGGTGGTGGCAGCGTGCACGGCAAAATAGGTGGCGGCCACGACCACCAGCAACAACAGCGCCAGCACCCCGGCTATGCGGGTCTGAAACGTGTGGCGCCAGTGCATGGCCGCGCCCTCGGGCCGCGCTCGTCGCTCTTGGCCGTGCTTTCCTTGTGTCATACGCGTCCCTGCCGACTGCTAACCGGCGTCAAAAAAACATCCTTTTTTATGGGGAATTTTATTAAAGCAGGTTAGCTGGGACTGGGGATAAGTAAACCCAATAAAAGCTGGGTCTAGCCGTCACATTATTGACGATCAGTTCGAAAAGCGGAGGGGTAAAGTACGTTGACCGCAACCCTCCCGTTATTTCATGCAAATTGTTGCTAACGACGCCCCCCCATTGAAACCACCGCAACCCCGCCCCATCTAACCTGCATACTTACTGATGCAGGTGCCCCATGAGCGACCAGCAAGAATTTCCAGATTACGACCTCAACGATTACGCCGACCCCGAAAACGCTGAAACCACCTCGTCCAATACTGGCCTGGCCCTGCCTGGGCAAAACCTGCCGGACAAGGTCTACATCATCCCGATCCACAACCGGCCGTTTTTTCCGGCACAAGTGTTGCCGGTGATCGTCAATGAAGAACCCTGGGCCGAAACCCTGGAGCTGGTGAGCAAATCCGACCACCATTCCCTTGCGCTGTTTTTCATGGACACGCCGCCCGAAGACCCACGGCACTTCGACACCTCCGCCCTGCCGCTGTACGGCACCCTGGTGAAGGTGCACCACGCCAGCCGCGAGAACGGCAAGCTGCAGTTCGTCGCCCAGGGCCTGACCCGCGTGCGCATCAAGACCTGGCTCAAGCACCACCGCCCACCTTACCTGGTGGAAGTCGAATACCCGCACCAGCCCAGCGAGCCGACCGATGAGGTCAAGGCCTACGGCATGGCGCTGATCAATGCGATCAAGGAACTGCTGCCCCTCAACCCGCTGTACAGCGAAGAGTTGAAAAACTACCTCAACCGCTTCAGCCCCAACGACCCGTCGCCGCTCACTGACTTTGCCGCCGCCCTCACCTCGGCGACAGGTAATGAGCTGCAGGAAGTGCTGGACTGCGTGCCCATGCTCAAGCGCATGGAAAAAGTGCTGCCGATGCTGCGCAAAGAGGTGGAAGTCGCGCGCCTGCAAAAAGAACTCTCCGCCGAGGTAAACCGCAAGATCGGCGAGCACCAGCGTGAGTTCTTCCTCAAGGAACAACTCAAGGTCATCCAGCAGGAGTTGGGCCTTACCAAGGACGATCGCAGCGCCGATGTCGAACAGTTCGAACAGCGCCTGCAAGGCAAAGTGCTGCCGGCGCAAGCGAAAAAACGCATTGATGAAGAACTGAACAAACTGTCGATCCTGGAAACCGGTTCGCCGGAATACGCCGTCACGCGCAACTACCTGGACTGGGCCACCTCGGTGCCGTGGGGCGTGTACGGAGAAGACAAACTCGACCTCAAGCACGCGCGCAAAGTGCTCGACAAGCACCATGCGGGCCTGGATGACATCAAGAGCCGCATCCTCGAATTCCTAGCGGTGGGCGCCTACAAGGGCGAAGTCGCCGGTTCCATCGTATTGCTGGTAGGCCCGCCGGGCGTGGGCAAGACGAGTGTGGGCAAGTCCATCGCCGAATCCCTGGGGCGGCCGTTCTATCGCTTCAGTGTCGGCGGCATGCGCGACGAGGCCGAGATCAAGGGCCACCGGCGCACCTACATCGGCGCCCTGCCTGGCAAGCTGGTGCAGGCGTTGAAAGACGTGGAAGTGATGAACCCGGTGATCATGCTCGACGAGATCGACAAGATGGGCCAGAGCTTCCAGGGCGACCCGGCGTCGGCGCTGCTCGAAACCCTGGACCCGGAGCAGAACGTCGAATTCCTCGACCATTACCTGGACCTGCGCCTGGACCTGTCCAAAGTGCTGTTCGTGTGCACCGCCAACACCCTGGACTCAATCCCCGGTCCGTTGCTGGACCGCATGGAAGTGATTCGCCTGTCGGGCTATATCACCGAAGAAAAAGTCGCCATCGCCAAGCGCCACTTGTGGCCCAAGCAGTTGGAAAAAGCCGGCGTGGCCAAAAACAGCCTGACCATCAGCGACGGTGCCTTGCGCGCCTTGATCGACGGTTATGCGCGAGAGGCCGGCGTGCGTCAGTTGGAGAAACAGCTGGGCAAACTGGTGCGCAAGGCGGTGGTAAAACTGCTGGATGAGCCTGACTCGGTGATCAAGATCGGCAACAAGGACCTGGAAAGCTCCCTGGGCATGCCGGTATTCCGTAATGAGCAAGTGCTGTCCGGCACCGGCGTGATTACCGGCCTGGCGTGGACCAGCATGGGCGGCGCCACCTTGCCGATCGAAGCGACGCGCATCCACACGCTCAACCGCGGCTTCAAGCTCACCGGGCAGTTGGGTGAAGTGATGAAAGAGTCCGCCGAAATCGCCTACAGCTACATCAGTTCCAACCTGAAGTCGTTTGGCGGCGATGCGAAGTTCTTCGACGAAGCCTTCGTGCACTTGCACGTCCCGGAAGGCGCCACGCCGAAAGACGGCCCGAGCGCCGGCGTGACCATGGCCAGTGCGTTGCTGTCCCTGGCCCGCAACCAACCGCCGAAAAAAGGCGTGGCGATGACCGGCGAACTGACCTTGACCGGGCATGTACTGCCGATTGGCGGGGTGCGCGAGAAGGTGATTGCGGCGCGGCGCCAGAAGATTCACGAGTTGATCTTGCCGGAGCCCAACCGTGGCAGCTTTGAAGAGTTGCCGGACTATTTGAAGGAAGGGATGACGGTGCACTTTGCCAAGCGGTTTGCGGATGTGGCGAAGGTGCTCTTCTGATAAATATCCAGACCTGATCATTCCCACGCTCTGCGTGGGAATACATCCCGTGACGCTCCGCGTCACAAAGCGGACGCGGAGCGTCCAAGGCAACGTTCCCACGCAGAGCGTGGGAACGATCGGCCAACGCAAAACCCCACCTTGTCACACCTTGTCTCATCTTCGGTTATGCTCCCCCTTCGTCGTGTATTAACGGAGCCTTCATGACCGCTGCCCGCCTGTTTCTCCCCTTGAGCCTTGCCCTGCTGGCCGGATGCGCCAGTGCCCCCAAGCAAAACGTCAGCGTGGACAACCAGAGCGCCTGCCCGCTCCAGCTTAAAAACGGGCAAAACCTGATCCTCACCCTGCCCAGCAACCCCACCACCGGTTACCGCTGGGCCATCCAGGACTCCGCCGGCGGCGTGTTGCGCGCCTTGAGCCCCGAGGTCTACAGCAGCACCGAGTCCGGCGTGATCGGCGGGGGCGGCCAGTCCACCTGGCGCTTCCAGGCGTTTGCCGCAGGGCAAGGGCGTTTGCGCCTGACATCCCAGCAACCTTGGGAGCCGGAGGCCGAACCTGTCGAAACCTTTGACTGCGCCATTACGGTGAACTGATATGCCATGGCTGATCCTTGCCTTGATGGGCGCCGGCACCTTTGTCTATGGCCTGGCGACCCATGCGACGCTGCTGTGCCTGCTGGTCAAGCCACTGCCGGTGCTGGCGCTGCTGGGTTGGCTGCATGACGCGCCGCCCACCGAGTATCGACGCTGGATCAGCCTGGGGTTGATTTTTTCCGTGGTGGGCGACGTGCTACTTGCCTGGCCAGGCGACCTGTTTATCTTTGGCCTGGGCGCGTTTCTGTTCGCGCACCTGGCCTATCTCAAAGCCTATTTCAGTGACTGTCGGCGCTTGGCGCTGCTGCCGCTGGTGCTGGCCCTCGGCGTAGGCGCAATCTTGCTGAGCATCCTGATCTCCCACGGCCTCGGTGAGCTTTTGATACCGGTGGTGGTTTACGCGCTGGTGATCAGCGCCATGCTCTGGCGTGCGTTGGCGCGACTGGGCAGCGAGGTGCCCAAGCGTTCAGCGTGGCTGGCGGCGGCGGGTGCGGTGTCGTTTGTGGTTTCCGACGCGCTGATCGGCATCAATCGGTTTGTGCTGGCGTTCGAGGCAGCGCCGTATTTGCTGATCGCCACCTACTGGCTCGGGCAATGGGGCATCACCGCCTCGGCTTTCCATCAGACAACCCGCGCATCCGAGGGCCAACTTGGCTAAAATGCCGGCCTTTCCCCCACCGTCGCCGGAACAACCGTGAGCAAAGAACCCGATCGCCTATTCGCCCAGCCCCTGCCCCAGGTGCCGGACTTCGCCTTTAACGAGGATGTGGTGCGGGTGTTCCCGGACATGATCAAGCGCTCGGTGCCGGGTTACCCCACCATCGTCGAGAACCTCGGCGTGCTGGCCGCGCAATTTGCCCAGCCCCACAGCGTGCTGTATGACCTGGGCTCTTCCCTGGGGGCCGTGACCCAAGCCCTGCGCCGCCATGTACGCACCGAGGGTTGCCGGGTGATCGCCGTGGACAACTCCGCCGCGATGGTCGAGCGCTGTCGCGAATACCTCAATGGCCAGGACTCGATGTTCCAGGAGTTGCTGCCCGTGGAGGTGATCGAGGGCGATATTCTCGCCCTGCAATTCAAGCCCGCCTCGGTGGTGGCCCTGAACTTCACCCTGCAATTTATCGCCCCCCAGGAGCGCCTGGCGTTGCTGGGGCGCATTCGCCAGGCGCTGCTGCCGGGCGGGGCCTTGATCCTCTCGGAAAAGCTGCGCTTTAACGATGTTGAAGAGCACGCGCTGCTGACCGACCTGCATATCGCCTTCAAGCGCGCCAACGGCTACAGCGAGCTGGAAATCGCCCAGAAGCGCAGCGCCATCGAAAACGTCATGAAGCCCGACAGCCTCGAAGAACACCGCGAACGCCTGCTGGCGGCCGGGTTCTCGAAAGTCGTGCCGTGGTTCCAGTGTCTTAACTTTGCCTCGTTGATTGCCTTGCCATGATTGATTTGTCCCCCCTCGCCCGCCACCTGGTAGGCACTCCTTTGGCCGTGTGGGCCCAGGGCCTGCAAGCGCAGCTCGATAGCAAGATGGAAAAAGGCCATGGCGACCTGGAGCGCTGGCAGAGCGCCTTGGATGCGCTGCCGAAGATCCAGCCCAACAGCGTAGATTTGCTCAACGGCCTGGTGCTGGACACCGATTGCGACGACGCCACCCGCGCGCAGATGCACACGGCGCTGATGGGCCTGAGCCCCTGGCGCAAAGGCCCGTTCCATCTGTTCGGCGTGCATGTGGACACCGAGTGGCGTTCGGACTGGAAGTGGTCGCGGGTCGCGCCGCACCTGGACCTCAAAGGCAAGCGCATCCTCGATGTGGGCTGCGGCAACGGCTACTACATGTGGCGCATGCTCGGCGCCGGGGCCGACAGCGTGATTGGCGTGGACCCCAACTGGCTGTTCTTCTGCCAGTTCCAGGCGGTGCAGCGCTACTTGTCCGAGCCCAAGGCCTGGCACTTGCCGTTCCCGTTCGAAGACTTGCCGGCGAACCTGGAAGGCTTTGACACGGTATTTTCCATGGGCGTGTTCTACCACCGCCGCTCGCCCATCGAGCATTTGCTGGCGTTGAAGGACACCCTGGTCAAGGGCGGCGAGTTGGTGTTGGAAACATTGGTGGTGGAAGGCGACCAACAACAAGTGCTGGTGCCAGAAGACCGTTATGCCCAGATGCGCAACGTGTGGTTCCTGCCGTCGGTACCGGCGTTGATGCTGTGGCTGCGCCGGGCCGGGTTCAGTGATGTGCGGTGCGTGGATGTGAGCGTGACCACGGTTGAGGAGCAGCGTGGAACGCAGTGGATGAAGTATCAGTCGCTGAGTGATTTCCTGGACCCTGAGGATCACAGCAAGACCATTGAAGGGCTGCCGGCGCCGATGCGGGCGGTGATCATCGCTCGTAAATGACACCACTATGATCGTTCCCACGCTCTGCGTGGGAATGCCTCTTGTGACGCTCTACGTCACGCTTTGGGACGCAGAGCGTCCTGTGCTGCGTTCCCACGCAGAGCGTGGGAACGATCATCACGGTTTAGCTCGTCGGGCTTTGAAGAACTCGCTCAGGACAGCCCCACACTCCTCGGCCAATACCCCGCCCTCAAACAACACCCGATGGTTTAGAAAACCCTGGGTAAAAAACTGCCCCTGGCTTTGCACGATGCCCGCCTTCGGCTCCAGCGCGCCATACACCACACGCGCAACCCGCGAATGCACGATCAAACCCGCGCACATGCTGCACGGTTCCAGCGTCACGTACAGCGTGCTGCCCACCAGCCGATAGTTGCTGATCGCCTGAGCAGCGGCGCGGATCGCGACCATTTCGGCATGGGCGCTGGGGTCGTTGCCACTGATGGGGCAGTTGAAGCCGCGGCCGATGATTTCACCGCCCTGCACCAGCACCGCACCCACCGGCACTTCGCCCAATGCAGCGCCTTGGGCGGCGAGCGCCAGGGCTTCGCGCATAAAGTCCTGGTCGCGGCTGCGGTCGATAATCGCGGCGGGACGAATCTGGCGCATCACGCCACCTCGATGGCGGCCATCAGGCCGGTTTCCATGTGGTCGATCACATGGCAATGGAACATCCACACCCCTGGGTTATCCGCCACCAAGGCCACGCGGGCGCGTTCGTTCTTGCCCAGCAGATAGGTGTCGGTGAAATACGGGATCACCTTGTGGCGGTTGGACGCAAGCACCTTGAAGCTCATCCCGTGCAGGTGGATCGGGTGCTGGTATTGGGTCATGTTCTTCAATTCGAAAATGTAGCTCTTGCCCTTCTCCAGCTTGGCAATCGGGCGGTCGGCACAGGTCTTGTCGGTGATGTCCCAGGCCTGGCCGTTGATCTGCCACAGGCTCGGCGGCTTGCCGTTTTCGACGTTGACCGACACTGAGCCGACCCATTCGAAATTGAAGTTGAGTTTCTCGGCATTGGCCAGGTCTGGCTCGGCAACCGGGTTGGCCGGCAATGCCGGTGGCCATGCGGTAGGCGCGTCGGTATTGGCGACAGAGCGGAAGGTGCCAAGGCGCACCGGGCCGTTGCGCAGCGACAGTTCTTCGCCCGCCGGTGGCGCCTTGATCGCCAGGCAAATGCGCATGCCCGGGCCCAGCCAATATTCCTTGCCCAACGGGCGCGGCTCGATGGGGTTACCGTCCAGGGCATAGATCTGCGCTTCGACGCCAGGAATATTGAGGCGATAAGTCAGGGTGTTGTCGAGGTTGAGTAGGCGCACGCGGGTGATTTGCCCAGCCGGCAGGTCGATCACCGCCTGGGGCACGCCGTTGATAGTCGAGAGGCGCCCGGCCGTGCCGCCACGCGCCGCTTCACGGGGGATGCTGAACTCGACAAATGCGCCCTCTTCGTCGATGTGCCAGTTCTTCAGGCTCAAGGTGCGCTCGTACTGGAAACCGGTGGGTTCGCGCTCTTCCACGATCAACGGGCCGACGAGGCCACGGCCGAGTTCTTCGCTGCTGCTCACGTGAGGGTGATACCAGTAGCTGCCGGCATCGGGCACGCGGAATTTGTAGTCGAAGTATTCGCCAGGCAGCACCGGCAATTGCGAGACGTAGGGCACGCCGTCCATTTCCAGCGGCAGGCGGATGCCGTGCCAGTGGATGGTAGTGGCGACTGGCAGATGATTGATAAAGCGCACCCGCAGCCATTCGCCTTGGCGCACCCGCAACTCGGTGCCCGGCGCCGATGGGCCGAACGCCCAGGCCAGGGTCTTGTGCCCCGGCACCAACTCTACGTCCAGGGGCGCGGCGATCAGCTCGTAATCGTGCCCCGCCTCGGACTCAGCGACTTTCCCCAGCCAGTAGCGGTAGCCACCGCCGGCACCGACGCCTACTACGGCCAGGCCAGCAAGACCACCCAGGATTTGTCGACGGGAAAAGGATCGGGACACAACAACCTCGCGTATCTGCCGCAGGCCAAGGGCCCGCAAAGGGCTGATACGATACACCTGCGTCGGCTAAACAGTAAGACTTCGCATTGCCGCACATTGAAAACACCGAAGACTCATCGTGTGGGAGCTGGCTTGCCTGCGATTGCAGTGGGCCAGCTACGAATACGTAAACTGACGCTCCGCTATCGCAGGCAAGCCAGCTCCCACAATGATCTTCATTGTTTATCAGTGCTTCGCAGCGGCCAGAATCAGGGCTTTCATCTCGGCCACTGCGCCTTTGAAACCGACAAACAACGCGTGCGCCACCAGGGCGTGACCGATATTCAGTTCGTTGATGCCCTTGATCGCAGCCACGGCTTCGACGTTGTGGTAATGCAAGCCATGGCCGGCATTGACGATCAAGCCTTCGTTGAGCCCGCAGTTCACGCCGTCGATGATGCGTTGCAACTCATCGGCCACTTCAGTCGGCGTGGTGGCATCGGCATAACGGCCAGTGTGCAGCTCGATGGCCGGGGCGCCGACACGGCGGGAGGCTTCGATCTGGCGTTCGTCGGCGTCGATAAACAGCGAGACTTCACTGCCGATCCGCGACAGGCGTTCCACCGCCGCCTTGATCCGCGCTTCCTGGCCAGCGACGTCGAGGCCGCCTTCGGTGGTCAACTCCTGGCGGGTTTCCGGTACCAGGCAGATATGCGCCGGGCGGATGCGCTCGGCGAACGCCATCATTTCTTCGGTCACGCCCATTTCGAAGTTCATGCGGGTTTGCAGCACGTCCTTGAGCAGCAGTACATCGCGCTCCTGGATGTGGCGGCGGTCTTCGCGCAGGTGCACGGTGATGCCGTCGGCGCCCGCTTCTTCGGCGTCCAGCGCGGCCTTGACCGGGTCAGGGTAACGGGTGCCCCGGGCCTGGCGCAGGGTGGCGACGTGGTCGATGTTGACGCCAAGAAGAATGCGATTGCTGGTGGTCACGGAAGCGCTCCTGAAAAGGGAAAGAATCGGTGCACAGCATACACGGGGACGTCAGGGCTTTCGAAACAACTCGCGACTGACCAGCGGCCGTCCGCCCAGGTGCACGGCCAGGGCCTGGCGCATCAGGCGCTTGGCGGCGGACAGCGCACCGGGAGCGTGCCAGTCGGCTTCGCTCATGGCCAGCAGTTCGGTGCCCTGAAACAGGCCGGGCTGCAGCAGGTACACACGCTCAAGCCCCGCATCGACTTGCAGGCGATACATGCCATCGGCGGCGATGGGCTCCCCGTGCAGGTCGTTGGCCAGTTCGAAGCCGTAGCCAAGGTCGTCGAGCAAGCGCCATTCGAAAGCGCGCAGCAGCGGTTCCAGCGGACGGCCTTCAGCGAGGGCCAGCAAGGTGGCAGCGTAGTGATCGAAGACCGCCGGGTGCGGGTCTTCGGCGGGCAACAGGCGAATCAGCAGTTCATTGAGGTAAAGGCCGCTGAACAGCGCATCGCCATTCAGCCAGGCCGAGGTGCCAACGCTTTCCAGGCGGCCGACGTTTTTCAGCTCGCCCTTGCCGCGAAACTCCACGTCCAGCGCCACGAACGGCCGCGCCAAGGTACCCGCCTTGCCCCGTGCGCTGCGCAAGACTGCGCGCAGTCGGCCTTGGGGCGTGAGGAAGTCCACCAACGCACTGGTTTCGCGGTAGGCGCGGCTGTGCAGGACGTAGGCGGGTTGGCTGGGGGGTGGGGATTGCGACATGAGACGGGGAATCTCTAAAGAAGGAGAGCGCTTGTGTGGCGAGGGGAGCTTGCTCCCGCTGGGCTGCGAAGCAGCCCCTCTAGCAGCCACCGAGTTATACCTGAAAAACCTCGTCGACCTTGTTGGGGCCGCTCCGCGGCCCAGCGGGAGCAAGCTCCCTCGCCACAGCAAGCCCGCCAGTCACTGTGCAACCCGTTACAGGTCGCCATAGCCCAGAGAGCGCAACGCACGCTCATCATCGGACCAGCCACCCTTAACCTTCACCCACAGGTTGAGCATGATCTTGGAGTCGAACAGCAGCTCCATGTCCTTGCGCGCTTCGGTGCCGATGCGCTTGATACGCTCGCCCTTGTCGCCAATGATGATTTTCTTCTGGCCGTCGCGTTCGACGAGGATCAGCGCATGAATGTGCAAGGTCTTGCCCTGCTGCTTGAACTCTTCGATTTCGACGGTGATCTGGTACGGCAGCTCGGCGCCCATCTGGCGCATGATTTTCTCGCGGACCAGTTCGGCGGCAAGGAAGCGGCTGCTGCGGTCGGTGATCTGGTCTTCCGGGAAGAAGTGCTCGTTTTCCGGCAGGTAACCGGCGATCACGCGCTCCAGGGCTTCGAGGTTGTGGCCGTGCTGGGCCGAGATCGGCATGATCTGGGCGTTCGGCAGTTGTTCCTGCAACCAGGTCAGGTGCGGCATCAGCTCGGCTTTGTCTTCGATACGGTCGGTCTTGTTCAGCGCGACGATCAACGGGCCGGTCACGTATTGCACACGCTCGAGGACCATCTGGTCTTCGTCAGTCCACTTGGTGCGGTCGACCACGAAGATCACCACGTCGACGTCTTTCAACGCGGCCGAGGCGGTCTTGTTCATGTAGCGGTTCAGGGCTTTCTCGCCGCCTTTGTGCATGCCAGGAGTATCGACATACACCGCTTGCACGTTGCCTTCGGTCTTGATGCCCAGCATGTTGTGGCGGGTGGTCTGGGGCTTGCGCGAGGTGATCGCGAGCTTCTGGCCGAGGATGTGGTTGAGCAGCGTGGACTTGCCCACGTTCGGGCGGCCGACGATGGCAACATAGCCACAGCGTGTTGCGGTTGAATCAGTCATGGCCATTCTCCACGCCCAGGGCAATCAGTGCTGCAGCGGCCGCTACCTGTTCGGCAATACGACGGCTCACACCCTGACCTCGGCTTTTTTCGTTCAATAAAGTGATTTCACATTCCACGAAGAACACCCGGCAATGGGGCTCGCCCTGGATATCCACCACTTCGTAGCGTGGCAGTTCGCAACCGCGGGACTGCAGGTACTCTTGCAGGCGGGTCTTGGGATCCTTGTTGGTATCTACCAGCGTCAGGCTTTCGATTTCCGAGGCCAGCCAGGCGACAACGCGCTCCTTGGCCGTCTCCATGCCTGCATCGAGGTAGATCGCACCGATCAAGGCTTCCAGGGCATCAGCCAGGATTGACTCGCGACGGAAACCGCCGCTTTTCAACTCACCGGAACCCAGCCGCAGGTACTCGCCCAGGCCAAAGCCTCGGGCCAGCACGGCCAGGGTCTCGCCTTTCACAAGGCGTGCGCGCAGGCGCGACAGCTGGCCTTCTCGCGCTTGGGGGAAGCGCTCGAACAGCGCCTCGCCGGCGGCGAAATTGAGGATAGCGTCACCGAGGAATTCCAGGCGCTCGTTATTGCGCCCTGCAAAGCTGCGATGTGTGAGGGCAAGGACCATCAATTCCTGGTCCTTGAAGGTGTAGCCGAGCTGACGCTCGAGACGACTTAGAGAAACGGTCACGGTTTATCCATATCTAGTTGATGGCACCGGCGGCCATCGACGATTGACGCAGTGTTCAAATTCAAATCCTGATGGGTACCGGGCATCGGAAAATGTCCAAGCCCCAGAAAAGCATTCGGCGCTGTGTTCACAGCGCCGCTTGTATTACTTGATCAGCCCGACCCGCGAGAAGTTCGGCAGGTGGCTGAGCTTGGGTTCCGGCCAACTCATCCAGACCGCGAAGGCTTTGCCGACAATGTTCTCGTCCGGCACCATGCCCAGCAGATCCTTGGGAATGTTGGGGTCATCCCAGTAGCGGCTGTCGTTGGAGTTGTCCCGGTTGTCGCCCATCATGAAGTAGTGCCCGGCAGGCACTTTCCACTGGCCATCCGGCATCGCACGGTAGCGGCTCATTTCCTTGCGGATTTGGTGCTCCACCGCACCGAGTTTTTCCTGGTACAGCTCGGCGCTGCCCAAGGTATTCGGCTCGGCGCCCAACAGCTTCTCGGCCACCGACTCACCATTGATGAACAGGCGCTTGTCGCTGGTGTAGCGCACCACGTCGCCCGGCAGGCCGACGACTCGCTTGATGTAGTTGACGTTCGGGTCGCTTGGGTAGCGGAACACCATCACATCGCCGCGCTGCGGGTCACCTACCGGGATGACTTTCTTGTCGATCACCGGCAGGCGAATGCCGTAGGAAAACTTGTTCACCAGGATGAAGTCGCCCACGTCCAGGGTGGGTTTCATCGACCCCGAAGGGATCTGGAACGGCTCTACCAGAAACGAGCGCAGCACCAGCACGATGAACAACACCGGGAAGAACGACTTGCCGTACTCAACCAGCAAGGGCTCTTTGTTCAGCTTCTCGACCACCACCGCATCGGGCTGGCTGACGCTGCCCTGATAGGAAGCGATGGCCGCCCGACGACGCGGGGCGAAGAACACCAGATCGAGCAACGCCAGGAGACCACAGACGGCAACGGCAATGACCAGCAACAGCGGGAAATTTAGTGACATAGGACCTAACTATCCAACCTGAGCACCGCAAGGAAGGCTTCTTGTGGAACTTCCACGTTGCCTACTTGCTTCATGCGTTTTTTACCGGCCTTTTGCTTCTCAAGCAGCTTGCGCTTACGGCTTACGTCACCGCCGTAGCATTTGGCCAGTACGTTCTTTCTGAGAGCCTTGACGGAAGTCCGTGCAATGATCTGCCCGCCGATGGCGGCCTGGATCGCGACGTCGAACATCTGGCGCGGAATCAGTTCTTTCATCTTCTCGGTCAGTTGGCGACCTTTGTAGTGCGCGTTGTCCTTGTGCACGATCAGTGCCAAGGCATCTACCTTGTCGCCGTTGATCAACACATCCAGTTTCACCAGATTAGCCGATTGGTAACGATCGAAATGGTAGTCCAGCGAAGCATAGCCGCGACTGGTGGACTTGAGACGGTCGAAGAAGTCCAGGACCACTTCGTTCATCGGCATATCGTAGGTCACTTGTACCTGGGTACCGAGGAACAGCATGTCGCGCTGCACGCCACGTTTTTCGATGCACAGGGTAATGACGTTGCCCAAGTGTTCCTGCGGTACCAGGATATTGGCCCGCACGATCGGCTCGCGCATGTCTTCGATGGCCGACAGGTCCGGAAGCTTGGAGGGGTTGTCGACGTAAATCGTTTCACCGGTTTTGAGCAGCAACTCGAAAATAACGGTTGGCGCGGTGGTGATCAGGTCCAGGTCGTATTCGCGCTCGAGGCGCTCCTGGATGATCTCCATGTGCAGCATGCCCAGGAACCCGCAACGGAAGCCGAAGCCCAGGGCGTCGGAGCTTTCCGGGGTGTACTGCAACGACGAGTCGTTGAGGGTCAGTTTTTGCAGGGCTTCGCGGAAATCTTCGAAGTCATCGGAGCTGACCGGGAACAGGCCGGCGTAGACCTGTGGCTGGATGCGCTTGAAGCCGGGCAGCACGTCGACGTCTGGCGTGGAGCTCAGGGTCAGGGTGTCACCCACTGGTGCACCGTGAATATCCTTGATGCCAGCGATGATGAAGCCTACTTCACCGGCTTTCAGATCAGTGGTCGCGGTGTGTTTCGGGTTGAATACACCGACGCTGTCCACCAGGTGGATCTTGCCAGTGGACTTGACCAGGATCTTGTCGCCCTTCTTCACACGGCCATGGCGCACGCGCACCAGGGACACAACGCCCAGGTAGTTGTCGAACCAGGAGTCGATGATCAACGCTTGCAGCGGATCTTCGTAGTTGCCGGTCGGCGCGGGAATGGTGTGCACCAGACGTTCGAGCACTTCGTCGACACCCAGGCCGGTCTTGGCGCTGCAGGTGACGGCGTCGGTGGCATCGATGCCGATGATCTTCTCAATCTCTTCCTTGACGCGCTCAGGCTCGGCCTGGGGCAGGTCGATCTTGTTGAGCACGGGCATGACTTCCAGGCCCTGCTCGATCGCGGTGTAGCAGTTGGCAACCGACTGCGCCTCGACGCCCTGGCCGGCATCGACCACCAGCAACGCACCTTCACAGGCCGCCAGCGAACGGCTGACTTCGTAGGTGAAGTCAACGTGGCCAGGGGTGTCAATGAAGTTCAGTTGGTAAGTGATGCCGTCTTTGGCCTTGTAGTACAGCGTGACGCTGTGGGCCTTGATGGTGATCCCGCGCTCGCGTTCGAGGTCCATGGAATCCAGTACCTGGGCTTCCATTTCACGCTCGGCAAGGCCGCCGCACATCTGGATAAATCGATCGGCCAGCGTCGACTTGCCATGGTCAATGTGGGCGATGATGGAGAAATTGCGGATATGACTCAAATCACTCACGGATCAACACTCAAAAAGGCTGCAGGCAGATTGCCCGCTGAAAAATAGCCGGGAATTGTACCTGATGCTCAGGCCAGACGTCATCTTTGCTGACCAATACAAAAAAGCCCCACTTTAATGGGGCTTAAAATTGTAGGAGCGAGCTCGCTCGCGAAAATCGCCAACGATAACGCGCTTATTCTGGATAAACGCTGCGTTTCGCAGACTTTCGCGAGCAAGCTCGCTCCTACAGTGAGTGGCATTTAGCGAGCGCGGCTTCAACCCGCCCGGCGCAGCAGCCAGAACCCGGCCACGGCACAAATAGCTGTTGGCACCAGCACCGCAAACAGCGGCGAGAAGCCGAATACCAGGCTCGACGGCCCAAGCAAGTCCTGGGCGATGCGGAAGGTGAAGCCCACCAGCACGCCGGTAAATACCCGTTGGCCCAGGGTCACGGAACGCAATGGCCCGAAAATGAAGGAGATCGCCATCAACACCAAGGCCGCGGTAACCACCGGCTGCAAGACTTTCACCCAGAACGCCAGCCAGTAGCGGCCATTGTTCAAACCCTGCTCCTTGAGGTAGTGGATATAGCTCCACAAACCGGAGATCGGCAGGGCTTCCGGCACCATGACCACGGTGTTGAGCAACTCCGGCTTGAGGGCGATATCCCACTGTTCGGTCGGCACATTGACCACTTCGGTGCTGGACTGGGTGCCCTGGCCCACGTTACGGAAGTGCGTGGTGGTGACGTCGCTCAGTTGCCATTGCTCGCCACTGTACTGCGCGCGCTTGGCGAAGCTGGACGACAACATGTGCCGTTCTTTGTCAAAGGTGTAGCGGGTCACCCCGATCAACAGGCCACCCGGTTGCACGGCGTTGATGTGGATGAACTCGTCACCCTGGCGGTGCCACAGGCCGTGCTTGGCGCTTTGCGCATCGCCCGAACCCTGGGCCAGGGCGCGATTGGCCTGGGCGGTGGCTTCGGCCGGTGGCGCGACGTATTCACCGATCAGCACACTGCAGGCCATCAGCAGCAGCATCGGCTTCATCACCGCCCAGACGATACGGCCGATGGAAACCCCGGCGGCGCGCATGATGGTCAGCTCGCTGTTGCTGGCCAGGGTGCCCAGGCCGATCAGGCAGCCGATCAGCGCGGCCATTGGCATCATGTCGTAGAGGCGGCGCGGCGCGGTCAGTGCGACGTAGCTCAGCACGTCCGTGACTGTGTAAGTGTCAGTAACGTTGCCCACTTCATCAATGAAGGCGAACAGCAAGGCCAGGCCGAGAATGATGCCCAGTACCGCCAGGATGGCGATCAGTACGCTAATGCCGATGTAGCGATCAAGCTTAGCCACGGGCCAACTCCTTCAGGCCACGACGGCTCTTCATTTTCAAACGGATAGGTTCCCAGTAAAGCAGCCCCAGGCCGATCATCAGGAAAACCCCGTGCACCCACCACAGGCCCAAGGCCGGTGGCAACTTGCCCTTCTCCAGGGAACCACGGGCAGAAATCAGGATGGTCAGGTAGGCCATGTACAGCAGGATCGCTGGCAGCAACTTGAGGAAACGCCCTTGGCGCGGGTTGACGCGCGACAGCGGCACGGCCATCAGGGTCACGATAAACACCAGCAGCGGCAGGGACAGGCGCCATTGCAACTCGGCGATGGAGCGCAACTCCGGGCTGCCGAACAGCGATGAGGTGGGCAGTGCGTCGCGGTCGGTGACCTCGTCACTGATCTCGGCCTTGGGCAGCATGACGCCATAGGTGTCGTACTTGATCGCCCGATAATCCGCCAGGCCAGGGCTGCCGTCGTAGCGGTAGCCGTTTTCCAGGATCAGGTAGCGATTGCCATCGGGACGGATTTCCTGGCGACCGCTGTCGGCCACCAGAATCGAAATACCCCGATCCTTCTGGTTCTGACCGAGGTTCTTCTGGGAGATGAACACGCCGCCAAGGTTGGAGCGGTCGTCGGTCATGGTTTCGGTGTAGGTCACCCGCGAACCGTCGCTGAGCGACTGGAAGCGACCGGGCTCGAGGGTGTCGAACTCAGTCATCGCATCCTGCTTGTTCAGCAGCAGCTGGAATTGCATGGCCCCCTGGGGCGCCAGGCTCATGCTCAACCAGGCCACCACCAGGGCAACACCGGCGGCAGGCACCATGGTCATGGCCAGCAGGCGCTGCTGGCTCATGCCGGTGGCCGACAGCACGGTCATCTCGCTTTCCAAGTACAGCCGGCCATAGGCCAGCAATATGCCGAGAAACAGGCCAAGCGGCAGGATCAACTGGAGCATGCCGGGCATCCGGTAGCCCATGATCAGGAACAGTGAGCCCGGATCCAGGGCGCCAGCGGCGGCTTGGGCCAGGAACTTGACGAAACGACCACTCATGATGATGACCAGCAACACCGCACTCACGGCACTCAGGGTCAACAGGACTTCGCGGGACAGATAACGGAAGACAATCAAACCAGACACTCCAGGGTTGTCAGGCTAAGGCGGCCAAACAAGCAAGCATACCGAGTCGACCCGCTTACCACGGGCCGGCTAAAAAGATGGCGCATTATCCTGTGATTGACCTCGCCTGTCACGGAGCTTACTCATGCGCACGCACAAAGCGTGCGCCAAGGGTTGTCAGGCTCCGTTGGCGAGGTTCAAACTGCGGCCTTTGTCGCTGGCGGTTTACAACGCTGCCGAGCTTTAAAGCCGGAGTACAAGCTCCCGGCTCACAGACCTTGATAAGGGACCCGAAAATGGAATTGGTTGTAAAAAGCGTTAGCCCCGAAACGTTGAAAACCGCCACCCTCGTGGTCGCTGTCGGCGAAGGCCGCACACTCGGCGTCGCCGCCAAGCAACTGGACGAACTGAGCGGCGGCGCTATCAGCGCAGTGCTCAAGCGCGGCGACCTGGCCGGCAAGGTCGGCCAGAGCCTGCTGCTGCAGAGCCTGCCCAACCTTAAAGCCGAGCGCGTTTTGCTGGTGGGCGTGGGCAAGGATGCCGAACTGGGCGACCGTCCGTTTCGCAAGATCGTCAGCGGCATCCTCACCACCCTCAAGGGCCTGGGCGGCAGCGATGCGGTGCTGGCGCTCGATGAAATCGTGGTCAAGGGCCGCGACAGCTACGGCAAGACCCGCCTGCTGGCCGAGTCGCTGGTGGACGGCGGCTATATTTTCGACCAGTTCAAGAGCCAGAAAACCGAACCGCGCGCCCTGAAGAAAATCACCCTGCTGACCATCAAGGCCGCCCAGGCTGAAGTCCAGCGCGCCGTCACCCACGCCCAGGCCATCGCCAACGGCATGTCGTTCACTCGCGACCTGGGCAACCTGCCGCCGAATATCTGCCACCCGACATTCCTGGGCGAACAGGCCAAGGCATTGGGCAAAGAGTTCAAGGGCTTGAAGGTTGAGGTACTGGACGAGAAGAAGATCAAGGACCTGGGCATGGGCTCGTTCTATGCCGTGGGCCAGGGCAGCGACCAGCCGCCACGCCTGATCGTGATGCAATACAACGGCGGCAAGAAGTCCGAGAAGCCTTACGCCCTGGTAGGTAAAGGCATCACTTTCGATACCGGCGGCATCAGCCTCAAGCCCGGTGCGGGCATGGACGAGATGAAGTACGACATGGGCGGCGCCGCCAGCGTGTTCGGCACCCTGCGTGCCGTGCTGGAACTCAAGCTGCCGATCAACCTGGTGTGCATTTTGGCCTGCGCCGAGAACATGCCGAGCGGCGGCGCGGCTCGCCCAGGCGATATCGTCACCACCATGAGCGGCCAGACTGTGGAGATCCTCAACACCGACGCCGAAGGCCGCCTGGTGCTGTGCGATGCCCTGACCTACGCCGAGCGCTTCAAGCCCCAGGCCGTGATCGACATCGCGACCCTGACCGGCGCGTGCATCGTTGCCTTGGGTTCCCACACTTCGGGCCTGCTGGGCAACAACGACGAACTGATCGAGCAACTGCTCAGCGCCGGCAAGGCCGCCGACGACCGCGCCTGGCAACTGCCGCTGTTCGATGAGTACCAGGAACAGCTCGATAGCCCGTTCGCCGACATCGCCAACATCGGTGGCCCGAAAGCCGGCACCATCACCGCGGCCTGCTTCCTGTCGCGCTTTGCCAAGAACTTCAACTGGGCTCACCTGGACATCGCCGGCACGGCCTGGACCAGCGGCGGCAAGGACAAGGGCGCCACTGGCCGTCCGGTACCCCTGCTGACCCAATACCTGCTGGATCGCGCCAAAGCTTAAGCGGCCCCGGCCCTTCTGTAGGAGCGAGCTTGCTGTGGCGAGGGAGCTTGCTCCCGTTGACTGCGTAGCAGTCCCCGGCTTTTTAGGGGCACTGCGCACCACAGCGCAAGCAAGCTTGCTCGCCACAGCAAGCTCGCTCCTACAGAGGGGCAACCAGGCCAGCCCCAGGATTTCCAATGCCCCAAGTCGACTTCTATATATTGCCCAGCGCCGATCCTCTCGCGCGCCTGGACTTTGCCTGCAAACTCACTGAAAAAGCCTGGCGCATGGGCCATCGCATCTACCTGCACTGCAGCGATGCCGCCCAACGTGAAGAACTTGATGCCCGTCTGTGGCGATTCAAGGGCGAAAGCTTCGTGCCCCACGGCCCCGCCGAATCCGAACCTGAAAGCCTGGTAGTCCTGGGCTTGGGGGACAATTGCGGCGATCACCATGACTTGCTGGTCAACCTCGACCTGAAAGTACCGGCCTTTGCCCAAGCGTTCGCCCGTGTGGCGGAAGTGGTAGTGGAAGACCCGGCTATTCGTCAGGCTGCGCGGGAGAGTTTCCGTTTCTACCGTGAACAGGGCTATCCTCTGCAAGATCACCGGCTACAACGACTTTGAGTACATGATGGACACTCCCAACCCGCTGAAAAAAGACGAACACCTGCTGGACGACCTGGAGTCGATCCGTCAGTTGCTGGGTGATGACAACCTGCAACCGCCGCTGCTGACCGAGACGGTCGAGGGTGAGGTACAGATTCCGCTGTTGTTCGACATGGTCGGCGGCAAGCCTGCCGCGCCGGCACCTGCGATTGCAGAACCCGCTCCAGCCGCCGAAAAAGCCCCCGACGCCCTGCTGCTGCACCTGGACAACGAACTGCGCGCCGCTGCGCAATTGATCATGCAGGATGTGATCGATGACTTTGCGCCGCATATCGAGGCCGAGATCAAGCGTCGGATGGATGCGCGGATGGAGCGGTTGCTCAGCCAATACCAGTCTTAAACCTTGCATAGACCCCTATGGGAGCTGGCTTGCCTGCGATGGCGGCGCATCAGTCGCCGAAGATGCTGACTGAAACACCGCCATCGCAGGCAAGCCAGCTCCCACATTAATTCTGCATCGGTCTTAACCGTCTTCGCCTCGCCCTCGCCCCTATCCCCCGTTATACTTGCCGGCTTTCCTGAATAAATGCCAACTAGGGTCCCGCCGCGCATGGATAAGACCTACCAGCCCCACGCTATCGAAACTTCCTGGTACAACACCTGGGAGTCCGAGAACTATTTCGCCCCACAAGGTGCGGGCGACTCGTACACCATCATGATTCCGCCACCGAACGTCACTGGCAGCCTGCACATGGGCCATGGCTTCAACAATGCGATCATGGATGCGTTGATCCGCTTCCGCCGCATGCAGGGTCGCGACACCCTGTGGCAACCGGGCACCGACCACGCCGGTATCGCCACCCAGATGCTGGTGGAACGCCAACTGGAAGCCACCGGCCAGAACCGTCACGACCTGGGTCGCGAGAAATTCCTGGAGAAAGTCTGGGAATGGAAAGACCAGTCCGGCGGCAATATCAGCCGTCAGATCCGTCGCCTGGGTTCGTCCGTAGACTGGAGCCGCGAGCGCTTCACCATGGACGACGGCCTGTCCGAAGCCGTTAAGGAAGCCTTCGTGCGCTTGCATGAAGACGGCCTGATCTACCGCGGCAAGCGCCTGGTCAACTGGGACACCAAGTTGCACACGGCCATTTCCGACCTTGAAGTGGAAAACCACGACGAGAAAGGCTTCCTGTGGAACCTCAAGTACCCGCTGGCCGACGGCGCCAAGACCGCTGAAGGCAATGATTACCTGATCGTCGCCACCACCCGACCGGAAACCATGCTCGGCGATGCCGCCGTCGCCGTTAACCCGAACGACGAGCGCTACCAGGCGCTGATCGGCAAATTCGTCGAACTGCCACTGGTTGGCCGCCGTATCCCGATCATCGCGGATGACTACTGCGACCCTGAGTTCGGCACCGGCTGCGTGAAAATCACCCCGGCCCACGATTTCAACGACTACGAAGTCGGCAAGCGCCACAACCTGCCGTTGCTGAACATCTTCGACAAGAATGCCGCCGTATTGCCGGCCTGCCAGGTGTTCAACCTGGACGGCACGCTCAACGACAGCATTGACGGCAAGATCCCGGCCGAATACGCAGGCCTGGACCGTTTTGAAGCGCGCAAACAGATCGTTGCCGCCTTCGACGCTGCCGGTTTGCTGGTCAGCGTTGACGACCACGGCCTGAAAGTGCCGAAGGGCGACCGCTCCGGCACCGTGATCGAGCCGTGGCTGACCGACCAGTGGTACGTGTCCACCAAGCCGCTGGCAGAACCTGCGATTGCCGCCGTGGAAGATGGCCGCATCCAGTTCGTGCCTAAACAGTACGAAAACATGTACTTCTCGTGGATGCGCGACATCCAGGACTGGTGCATCAGCCGTCAGCTGTGGTGGGGCCACCGTATTCCGGCCTGGTACGACGAGTCGGGCAAGGTCTATGTAGGCCGCGACGAAGCCGAAGTGCGTGCCAAGCACAACCTCGGCGCGGACATCGCGCTGCAACAGGACAACGACGTACTGGACACCTGGTTCAGTTCGGGCCTGTGGACCTTCTCTACCCTGGGCTGGCCGCAGCAGACCGAGTTCCTGAAGAAATTCCACTCAACCGACGTGCTGGTCACCGGCTTCGACATCATTTTCTTCTGGGTTGCCCGGATGATCATGCTCACCATGCACCTGGTGAAGAACGAAGACGGCACCCCGCAGGTACCGTTCAAGACCGTGTACGTACACGGCCTGGTACGCGACGGCCAGGGCCAGAAGATGTCCAAGTCCAAGGGCAACGTCCTGGACCCGCTGGACATCATCGACGGCATCGACCTGGAAACCCTGGTGCAGAAACGCACCTCGGGCCTGATGCAGCCGAAACTGGCGAAAAAGATCGAGAAGCAGACCCGCGACGAATTCGCCGACGGTATCGCCAGCTACGGCACCGACGCCCTGCGCTTCACCTTCTGCTCGCTGGCCTCCACCGGTCGCGACATCAAGTTCGACATGGGCCGCGTCGAAGGCTATCGCAACTTCTGCAACAAGATCTGGAACGCGGCGCGCTACGTGCTGGACAAAGGCGAAGACTGCGGCCAGAACGGCGAAGCCTATGAGCTGAGCCTGGCGGATCGCTGGATCATCTCGCAGTTGCAGCGCACAGAAGCCGAAGTGACCCGCCAGCTCGACCAGTTCCGTTTCGACCTGGCCGCACAGGCCCTGTACGAGTTCATCTGGAACCAGTATTGCGACTGGTACCTGGAACTGTCCAAGCCGGTACTGTGGGACGAAAACGCGCCGGTCGAACGCCAGCGCGGCACCCGTCGCACCCTGGTGCGCGTGCTGGAAGTGGCGTTGCGCCTGGCGCACCCGTTCATGCCGTTCATCACCGAAGAAATCTGGCAGCGCCTGGCGCCGCTGGCCGGTATCGAAGGCAAGACCATCATGCTGCAACCTTGGCCGGTGGCCAACGAAGCGCGCATCGATGAGGCCGCCGAAAGCGATATCGAATGGCTCAAGACTCTGATGCTCGGCACACGTAACATCCGCGCCGAGATGAACATCGGTCCGGGCAAGCCGCTGGCCGTGTTCGTCAAGAACGCCAGTGCCGAAGACCAGCGTCGCCTCAGCGAGAACGATGCGCTGCTCAAGAAGCTGGCCAAGCTGGAGTCGATCACCGTATTGGCTGCCGATGCCGAAGCACCGTTGTCTGCCACCGCGTTGGTGGGTGATATGGAAGTGCTGGTGCCGATGGCCGGCCTGATCGACAAGGGCGCGGAACTGGCCCGCCTCGACAAGGAAATTGCGCGTCTGCAAGGCGAAGTGCAGCGAGTGGGCGGCAAGCTGTCCAACGCGGCGTTCGTTGACAAGGCGCCGGCTGAAGTGATCGAGAAAGAACGCGCCAAGTTGGCCGAGGCTGAACAGGCCTTGGGCAAGCTGGCGGAGCAACATGCGCGGATTTCCAGCCTGTAAGGGGAAACCGTGTAGAGAAAGAGGCCTTCGGGCCTCTTTTTTTTGTCCAGGAAAACGACACCATTTCCCAATCAAAACCCTATCCCTGTGGGAGCTGGCTTGCCTGCGATACTGACGACTCGGTGTATCAGGCAGACCGAGGTGATGCTATCGCAGGCAAGCCAGCTCCCACATTTGACCGAGTTGTGTTCAGGAATGTGTGACAATGCCCACCACATTGAGCCAACACCAGAATCATCATGACCGCCCCCACTACGCCCAAACCACCGCGCAAGAAGCCTAAAACCGCCGCCACGGCCAAACCCGTCGCGCCGCGCAAAGAGGCCACCCTGCACCCGCGCAACCGCCACACGGGCCGTTACGACTTCCCGGCGCTGATCAAAACCACGCCGGAACTGGCGCAGTTCGTGATCATCAACCCCTACGGCAAAGAGAGCATCGACTTCGCCAGCCCGGATGCGGTGCGGGTGTTCAACCGGGCACTGCTCAAGTCGTTCTATGGCATCCAGCATTGGGACATCCCTGCCGACTACCTGTGCCCGCCGGTGCCGGGGCGTGCCGACTACGTGCACTTCCTCGCCGACCTGCTGGCCAGCGTCAACGACGGCAAGATCCCGCGGGGCTCGATCGTCAAGGTGCTGGACATCGGTATGGGCGCCAACTGCGTGTACCCGCTGATTGGCTATATGGAGTACCGCTGGAACTTCCTGGGCTCGGAGGTCGACCCGATCGCCGTGTCCGCCGCCAAGGCCATCGTGCAGTCCAACGACCTGAGCAAGGTCATCCAGCTGCGCCAGCAACCCAACCCCAAGCAGATCCTGTTGGGCCTGCTGGAGCCGGGTGAGCGCTTTGACCTTACGATGTGCAACCCGCCGTTCCATGCATCCATGGACGAAGCCACCAAAGGCAGCGAGCGTAAATGGCGCGCCTTGGGCAAGGCCGACCCGAAACGCAAGTTGCCGGTGCTCAACTTCGGTGGTCAATCGGCCGAACTGTGGTGTGAAGGTGGCGAAGCGCGATTTGTGACGCAACTGATCGCCGAGAGCGCGCATTTTGCGCATAAAGTGCTGTGGTTCAGCACCCTGGTGTCCAAAGCGTCCAACCTGCCGGCGATCGAAACCGCGCTGAAAAAAGCCGGCGTGCTGGAAAGCCAGGTGGTGGAGATGTCCCAAGGGCAGAAGCAGAGCCGCTTTGTGGCCTGGACATTCCAGACCAAGAACGAGCAGCAGATCTGGCGCCAGCGCTGGGTTCGATAAGAATCATTGTGGCGAGGGAGCTTGCTCCCGCTGGAGTGCGCAGCGCTCCCAGGATTTTGAAAAAAAAAAAAA